>JBDLIV010000572.1:0-1500 GCA_039714675.1 Thermodesulfobacteriota bacterium | reverse complement strand
GATGCAACTCTTACAAAAGCACGCTGATAATATAAGTGTCTTATACCTTTCATATCTTCATCAGTGAGGTCACAGGCAGAGTACCTGATGGTATCATTTGCCATATTGGATGCAAAATGCCCCCAGGGAATATAAGAGTTGCGCCTTAAATATTCAAACACATGGGTTTGCTTGTCTTTAGAAAAATATTCTCCTGTGATTTCATTGCTTCCCTGGACTCCTGGCTTTAATACCAGAACATTTTTATAATCATCAGGAAGATATCTGTTGTTCACAAGAACTTCAAAAAGTTCATGATCATAAATATCTGGAAAGATTTTTCCAGACTTCTCTTTTTTATATCCAATTCCAACAGGGGTTTTGCTTAGGTTTTGATCTTTTGGATCAAAAAGGATATTGCATGATTTTTGTGCCAGAATCATTAACTCTTCCGGGTCTGTGGAAGCCTGTGCAAGTGCGATGAGAAGAGCATGGGGCAGTATATCAAGAATTGAATTTTTATCTTTTTGCTCCCTGTTTTTATCGCCTTTCATTTTTTTAAAATTTTGTAAAAGAGAACATGGCTCAGGAGCTGCAATGCGAATTTTTTCAGGATGCCCGGCTTTTAGATCAGCCCAGGCAGAGTTGATATAAGTTGTGCCTCTGAATGGAAAGGCATTGGCAATTTCATAGATTATATCAGCCCCTGGTTCATAAAGGTCTTCTTTGGGGAAATTGGCAGAATTATCAACAGTTGTCCCGTCTTCAAGCTGTCCAAGAGATTCAAGATAGTCTTTGCTCCTTAAATTCTTGATTTCAAATTCCGGCTTGTGAATACCCACGACAAATTTTCCATCTTTTCCAACACAGGTTCTTAAGCTGCTCATAATTCAGGTGCTCCAGACGGGATCAAACATAAAAAGACAAATGTTGTGTCAGATCTGTTCTTGAACTGATGTTCAATATTGGGTGGAATAAATACAGCAGAACCTTTTGAAATAGAATACCATCTGTCCTCTATAAAAACCTCTCCCTCTCCTGAATGGACAAAAATTTCATGTTCCCACTCATGGACGTGCTTTGGAGTATGTCCGTCTTTACCCATTTCAAACATTCTCATGCAAAAGTTTTGTGCACCGTCTTCTTTACCTATAATAATTCTGCCGGCAACATTTTTAACTATTTCACTGTCCATGACAATGGGTGGTATATCCTTGGAATTAATAATTTTCATTTGTATCTCTCCTTTTTAGCTGCCTGCCAGATAAGGTAGTATCTAAATAAAAGAACTGATTTTATAACTCTTTCATGTTTTGTTTGTGACCTTTAATTTTGAGGTCACAAACCAGAATATTGTTAGCCTTGACCATTGCAAACCGCCATAGTGATTATAAAGAAATATATGCCATTAATAATTGTTTTGTCAATGCAATTGACATGAAGCAAATTATTCCTTGACCCATCAACAGGCAGTTTGTATATTAGCAATTAATGCAAACCCTGATCTGATCCTGTGATCTC
>JBDLIV010000571.1:0-1512 GCA_039714675.1 Thermodesulfobacteriota bacterium | reverse complement strand
CTAAAAAATTTAGGCCGACACCCTCTGTAACCGACAAGGCGGAGCTATGCAAAAAAATCAATTAACAGATCTGCTTGTAAATCAAGAACAGCAGATATTATTAAAAAAACTGAGCACTTCAATGCCGGAAATCATTTTCAATGCCAGGCAGATATTTGATTTTGAACTTCTAACAACCGGTGTATTTTCACCTTTAAAAGGATTCATGAAACAGATTGATTATGAATCTGTGTTAGACCGCATGCGTCTTGAATCCGGTGATCTCTGGCCGATCCCCATCTGCCTTGATATCCCGGAAAATCTTGGCTCAACCCTTGAGACAGGTCAGTCTGTAACCTTGCGGGATGCCGAAGGCTTTCTTCTTGGAATCATGAACATTGAAGATATCTGGCCCATTGAAATTGAAAAGGAAGCCCTTGCAGTTTACGGCACCACAGACAGAACCCATCCCGGAGTTGACTATCTTTATAATAAATCCGGTAAATATTATATAGGCGGTGAAATCCAGGCACTGAACCTTCCTATTCATTCAGATTTTAAACAGATTCGAAATACACCTGCTGAAGTGAGAAAAACATTTTCCAAACTTGGCTGGAAACGCATAGTAGGATTCCAGACAAGGCAGCCCATTCACAGGCCGCAGTTTGAGATGACCATACAGGCCATGCAGCAGGCCAAAGCAAATCTTCTTTTACTGCCCATGGTAGGAATAACCAAACCGGGAGATTTTGACCATTTTACCCGTATGCGCTGCTACCAGAAAGTAGCAAAGCACTATCCTCCTGATTCATATGTGCTTAACCTTCTGCCCATGGCAATGAGAATGGCAGGCCCGCGGGAAGCCCTGCTTCATATGATAATAGGCAAAAACTTTGGATGCACACATTTTGTTATTGGCCATAATCACTCTTCTCCGGGCAATGACAGCAATAATAAACCTTTTTTTAAATATGATGAGGCAACCAGACTTGCAGCAGAGGCTACCAAAGAACTTGGTGTTGAGGTCATCACATTTGAAGAATTAATATATCTTCCCTTTGAAGATGAATATAAAATTGCAAGCCAGGTGGCAAAAGGTATAGATACTATCTCTTTTACAGGAACAGACATACAGAACAGAATCCGCAAAGGCAAAAAAATTCCTGACTGGGCATCATTTCCCGAGGTTATAGAAGAACTCCAGAAATCCTGTCCCCCGCCTTTGAAACAGGGATTTACAATATTCTGTACAGGATTGTCAGGAGCCGGCAAATCCACCATAGCAAAAATACTCTATTCAAAATTCCTTGAAATTGGAACACGACCTGTATCCCTGCTTGACGGAGATATTGTCAGAAGAAACCTCTCTGCAGAACTGAATTTTTCCAAAGAGCATCGTGATATCAATGTTAAACGCATCGGCTTTGTGGCAGAAGAGATTACAAAAAACAGAGGCATTGCCATCTGCGCCCCGATAGCACCCTATGAAAAAACAAGAAAAAAGATAAGAGAATCCATAGAAGCCCATGGCGG
>JBDLIV010000570.1:0-1522 GCA_039714675.1 Thermodesulfobacteriota bacterium | reverse complement strand
TGGATTTTTAGCATTTTCGGGGATTTCGTTATGATGAGTACTATTTTTCTCGGTGTTGTCATGTTTACCCTGGTAGTTCTGGGTCTGGTTACAATTATCCTTGCTGCAAGGTCAAAACTTGTTAACACCGGAGACGTTAATATAAATTTAAATGAGAAAAAAGATTTAACACTTTCAGCTGGTTCAAAGCTATTAAATGCTCTGGGAAGCGCAGAGATTTTTGTGCCAAGTGCATGCGGCGGCGGCGGAACCTGTGGGCAGTGCAAGGTTAAAGTTTTTGAAGGCGGTGGAGATATCCTGCCAACAGAGACAAGCCATATTACTAAAAAAGAGGCACGGGAGGGAGAGCGGCTTGCCTGCCAGGTTTCTGTTAAGACAGATATGAAAGTTGAAATTGAAGAGTCTATTTTTGGTGTTAAAAAGTGGGAGTGTACAGTAAGATCCAATCACAATGTTGCAACTTTTATTAAAGAGCTTGTTCTGGAAATTCCTGATGGAGAGGCAGTTCCGTTCAGGGCTGGAGGTTATATACAGATTGAAGCACCTCCCCATGAACTTAAATATACAGATTTTATAGTAGAAGATGAATTTAAACCTGACTGGGATCATTTTGATGTCTGGCAGTATGTCTCAAAAGTTACAGAAGAAACTGTCAGAGCATACTCCATGGCAAGTTATCCTGAAGAAGAAGGTATTATCATGCTGAATGTCAGAATTGCATCTCCTCCTCCAGGATCTAAAAATATTCCTCCCGGTAAAATGTCTTCTTTTATTTTCAATCTGGTGCCTGGAGATAAGGTTACCATTTCAGGTCCCTTTGGAGAGTTTTTTGCCCGTGAAAATGACAAGGAGATGATTTTTATTGGTGGTGGAGCTGGCATGGCTCCAATGCGTTCCCATATTTTTGATCAATTAAAACGGCTTAAGACAAAAAGAAAGATGTCATACTGGTATGGAGCAAGATCAGAAAAGGAGATTTTTTATCAGGATGATTTTGATACGCTTGCCAGTGAAAATGAGAATTTCTCATGGCATATAGCCTTGAGTGAACCACAGCCCGAAGATAACTGGACTGGTCTCACAGGGTTTATCCATCAAGTCCTTTTTGATGAATATATCTCAAAGCATGAGGCACCTGAAGATTGTGAATACTATATGTGCGGACCGCCAATGATGAATAGTGCTGTCATAAAGATGCTCATTGATCAGGGGGTTGAGCCTGAAGATATCATGCTTGATGATTTTGGAGGATAACTGGATTCCTGATTACCTGAAAAATTATTACAATGACTTTACTTTAACCCGTTCCAGGATGTTTACCTTCCGGTCGCCGGGTTGGACATTGCAACAAGCTCTAAGCTTCATTGCGCTAACAGCCAAAACTCGCTGCGCTCAAACAGTTGGCGGTTTTAACGCTCCATTCAGCAAGAGCTTGTAATGCAAAGATCCAAAATGCGACCTACAGGCAAACATCCTTGCACTGGTTGCCGTAGTAGATTTTCAGGTTTATATATATTATTTT
>JBDLIV010000569.1:0-1525 GCA_039714675.1 Thermodesulfobacteriota bacterium | reverse complement strand
CATTGAATTATGCCCTGCCGATGCAGTTAGAGAGAATAGCAAATTATGAGTTTTCAAATTAATGGAGGGAGATAGTGAAGCAGGTTATCAGTATAAACTTTGGTACAAGCAAAGATGATTATGAATTTGAAACCGAATTTTTAGGGCAGCAGTTTAATATTAAACGTATTGGTGCTGATTCTGATATGGAAAAAGCTGCGGCTCTGGTTTTAAAATGGGATAAAAAAGCAGATGCCATTGGTATTGGCAACATAAAATTTCCTTATAATATCGGCCCAAAATCTCTTACCCGAAAGCATGATGATACAATAAAAATTCTCGGAGAAAAAATTCAAACCCCTGTAACCTCCGGAAATGCATTAAGGGATGTCTCGTTTGAGTGGGCATTAAGATTTATTGACCATAAATTCACTAATTATTTTAAAAATTCCAAAGTGCTGTTTCTTTCAGGCATGATTAATTATAAAATTGCAAAGGTTATGGCAGAATACAGTGACAACCTGACCTTTGCAGACCCGGTTCTTGAAAATGGCATCTCCAAACTTATTCACTCGCTTAAAAGCCTTGAAAACTATGCCAACGGTACCAATGAAATCCTTGGCTGGCTGCCCACAAAAAGACTTACATCTTCTGTAGTCCCTCTTAAAACATGGAATCAATATATTTTAAGAAAAGCCATGCAGAAAGCAACAGTTATTGTTGTTCCCTATTATAATTTTTATGAATACCTTAAAGATACTACTCTTGAAGAACTTGGCGGCAAAACCATTATTACATCCACAGCCTATGATGACAGGGTTGAATTTTTAAAAGAGAGAGGAGTGGATGTGATAATTGATACCACTCCTAAAATTCTGCAGCAGGTGGTTGGAGCCAATGTAATTGAGGCATTGATCCTTGCTGCTCTGGGAAAAACACAAAACAAGGTCCATGATGATGATCTCCTGGAAATCATCAGTCTCCAGAAAATGGACCCAAGAATTGTATATCCTTCCGGCAAAGAAAAACGGATAAACCGGTTTGCCTTTGTGATACATCCTCTCTCCCAGGAGTTTTTAAAAAAAGATAAAACAGTGGATTTTATTTCTGCATTTACACCGCCAAAATTTATGGATGCTGTTGAAAAGGTTATTGCCTATGCACCTCCATGGGTTTATTCTAAAGTTACAGGAGTAACATCTCCAACCGGGGCCCAGGCAGAAGGGTGGCTGATTTCCGTGGGCGGTACACCCAAACAGATGTTGTCCCACAAGCCTGAATTTACATATACAAGACTTTTACAGGCTGCAAGAATGGCCAAAAGAATGGGAGCCCAGATAATGGGCCTTGGAGCATTTACCAAGGTTGTTGGAGATGCAGGAGTAACCGTTGCTAAAAAAGCAGATATTCCCATCACCACAGGTAACAGCTATAGTGCTTCAGGTGCGTTATGGGCTGCAGCTGATGCAGTTCGCAGAATGGGACTTATTAAGGTTGAAAAAGGTAAAAAAATTGCCGGGAAAACAATGGTTCTCGGTGCAACCGG
>JBDLIV010000568.1:0-1532 GCA_039714675.1 Thermodesulfobacteriota bacterium | reverse complement strand
AACCTTGAGAAAGGGAACTGCTGCAGCTCATTATGTAATGGGCGGGCCTACTGCAAATCGTCATAATGCTTTTACCCTTGGCCTTGGTACAACTGAAATTTATGTTATGCATGGTGAAACAGCTGCTGCTGCATCCTACTCAAGAAGACTTGTAAAAGAGAAAGATGCAGGCCGCCCCCTTGAACCGATTGTTGATAAAATGAATCAGCTTGCCCAGGAATACCATGACAATTCAAGACCTGCATATTGTGCAAAATATGGTATGATAGATGAAGTTGTTAAAATGAATTCCCTGCGTGATTATCTTAAAGCATTTGCAGGAGCTGCATATCAGAACCCAAAATCAATCTGTCCGCAGCATCACTTGATTACACCGAGAATCATTAAAGGATAGGTAATGTTTGAACGACAATTCACCCATCTGCTTCGTTGCTGCAAACTTTTGCAATCCTCATGTACTACAGTACACTCCGGTTGCAAAAGTTATTGCGCCTCACATATGGGCAAGTTGTCGTCCAAACACGAGTTCTCGATCAGATACGGTGTATATAATTTGAGATAACGTAACCAAAGGTTAAAAATTAATAATTAAAAAAAGGGGTTAAAATGGCAGAATTTATAAAAATTGAAAATGATGGTCAGGTTGCAAAGATAACTCTTGACCGGCCAAAACATAATGTTCTTGACATCCCGATGATGAATGAACTCAATGCTGAACTTGAAAAAATTGCTGCAGATGAGAGCCTGAAATGTGTAGTTCTTACAGGCGAGGGCAGAAGCTTTTGTGCAGGAGTTGAAGTAGGAGATCATAAGCCAGAACAGGTAGATGAGATGGTGGCAGTTTTTAACAGAATTTTTGAACTTATCAACATGATTGATATCCCTGTTATTGCTGCTGTGAACGGTGCATGTCTCGGCGGCGGCATGGAAGTTGCCATTGCCTGTGATATTGTACTTGCTTCGGAGAAAGCAATATTTGGCCAGCCTGAAATCAAACTTGGATTTTTCCCTCCATACGCTGCAATCAGACTTCCTGAACTTGTTGGGCCTGCAAAAGCCATTGAGATCCTGACAACAGGCCAGAACTATTCAGCTTTAGATTCCAAAGATCTTGGATTTGTATCCAAGGTGGCATCTGTGGATGATTTTGAAGATGTTGTTCAAAAGCAGGTAAAACAGATTACAATGGCAAGTCCTTTGATCATAAGGCTTAATAAACGGGCTGTAAAAAGACATATTGGCACCAGCTTTACACAAGGTGTTGATCTGGTCTCTGACTATTTTCTCAATACATTGATGAAAACAGATGATACCCTTGAAGGTATTGCAAGTTTTGAGGAAAAAAGAAGACCGGCCTGGAAAAACTGTTAGAATTTTTAAACCGCCATGGCAGGGGTGCAGTATCCTGCCATGGTACCCCTTATCAAAAAAAACTTATTTATGGGGTTAATTTGACCCGTTCATCACTGATTTCAAGGGTGGTTTTGGAATAGGTAAACTTTTTTATGATTTTTCCATCCTTGAGATGGACA
>JBDLIV010000567.1:0-1535 GCA_039714675.1 Thermodesulfobacteriota bacterium | reverse complement strand
TGGTACCTGGGACGAGAATTGAACTCGTACAGAGATTATCTCCGAGGGATTTTAAGTCCCTTGCGTCTACCAGTTCCGCCACCCAGGCATAATTCATGATTTTTTATAACATTTTTGATAATTTTGCAAGCTTCTTTCAATTTGAAATCACTTTTTTCAATCCTCTTCTAAAGAATCTTGCCAAAAAAATTCATTAATATGGACTTTTTTTTAGTGCATCTAAAAACATAAGTGCAGAAAATATTGCAGACACTGTTTAATCCAATTGACAATTCCGGGTGATTAAGTATAACTTGTTTTCAGTTAATTCAGGGGTTTTTCATTATGGCTGTATTTGAATATAAAGCGTTTAACAAAAAGGGAAAAAATGTTTCAGGCATTATAGATGCCGAAAGCAATAGTGCTGCTAAAGCCAAGCTCAGACAGCAGGATTTTTTTCCGACTGTTTTAAATAAAATAGAATCTGGCACTGCTGCAAAAGGGAAAAAATCAAAATCTATTTTCCCGCAACTCAGTTTGTTTACCAGGATAAGCTCAGCAGAACTTTCCATGATCACACGGCAGATGTCAACTCTCTTGTCTGCAGGCTTTCCCCTAGTTAAAGCTGTTTCAACACTTGTTCCCCAGACCAGATCAAAAGCCATGCAAAAGGTGCTTTCAAAGATAAAAGATGCCATTGAAGAAGGCAGCAGTTTTGCAAATGCTCTTGCATTGTATCCAAATGTATTTTCACCGATTTTTATTAATATGGTAAATGCCGGTGAATCTTCAGGAACCCTTGAAATTGTTCTGGAACGCCTTGCAGACTTTAATGAAAACAGGGAAGATTCTAAAAATAAAATCCAGGCTTCCCTTGCATATCCTGTTTTAATGTCTTGTATCGGATTTGGGGTTTTACTTATTCTTTTAACATATGTTGTGCCTGGTATTGTGAATATATTTTCTGATATGAACCAAACCTTGCCGCTGCCAACCACTATTCTTATCTCGGTAAGTTCTTTTTTCAAGTCATGGTGGTGGGGTATTCTTTTGACTCCTTTTTTTCTGCTTTTTTTACTCTTTTTAATTCGAAGAACAGAAAAAGGAGGTTATTTCATTGACAACCTTCTTATCTCTCTGCCGGTAACAGGGAATCTCTTAAAAAAGATTATTGCTGCAAGATTTACAAGGACTCTTGGCTCTTTATTGGAAAACGGGGTTCCCATGCTTACAGCCATGCATATCACAAAAAGCATTGCCGGAAACAGGGTTATGTTTGAACTTATTTCAAAGGCTTGTGATACTATTGAACAAGGTGGAGAACTTGGCAATGTACTTATTAACAGCAAGGCTTTTCCAAATCTTGCTTCCCAGATGATTAAAATCGGAGAGACAAGTGGTGAAATGGAAAAGATGCTGGAGAAGACAGCTGATCTTTTTGAAAAAGATGTTCACACTGCTGTAACCGCTGCAACATCTTTGATCGAACCTCTTATTATTTTAGTCATGGGAATTGTGGTGGGCGGTATTATACTTGCTATTTGTCTGCCCATATT
>JBDLIV010000566.1:0-1537 GCA_039714675.1 Thermodesulfobacteriota bacterium | reverse complement strand
ATTGTGTTACCGTGTCATAGCCTTTTATCAAACCGGGCTTGAGCTGCATTTTTGTCCTGAATATTTTACCTCTTGGTGAAAAATTCCGTACAATATTAAATTTTTGGAATTCAACCACTTCAACTTCATCAAGATTATCTTCATTGGCACCGGAATTAACAGCTTTCTCTTTCAACAGCGTATGGGCTGTTTCAATTAAATCATCATCTGAAAATGCTTTGGAAATGGGTTCTGCAAAATCTTCTTCATGGGCAGTTACAACACCCTGTTCAGTATCTGCATTTAAAGTTACTTCACAGGTGGTTCTGGCAAGGGCTGCACCAATGGCATTTGCTACCGAAGATTCCGGAACAGCAATGGTTTCAATATTATAGGCCTCTTCTATCTTCTTGGCAAAATATCTGGCAGGACCACCAAGCAGCAGTATTTTCTCAGGGTTGATTTTATATCCTTCAAGGAATTCATGAACCGTATATACAGGCTGGGAGTTGATTTGATCCATCATTTTATAGGTTTTTTTCAAAATAGTGGAGCAGCATTGCCTGAATATTTTATCAGCTGCCTCTTTATCTGTTACGCCAAGTTTTTCTGCTATTTTATCAATGCCTTTTTGTGAATTGTTTTGATCGCCTTCATTCATTAACCCCAGTACAATCAGAGCATCTGTGGGAGTCGGTTCAGGGCCGCCAAATGCCATGGCAGGTCCCTTACGATCAGGACCTATTACAAGTTCATTGTTTTTTACCCTGACAACACTGTCACCTCCAATTCCCTTTGAGTCTGTTCGAAGAGATCTTATCAGACTTTTATATCTTCCGCGTTTGATTCCCACAGGTTCAAGCAGAGGTGCTTTATCCACAAGAAAAGCAATATCAGTGGTTGTGCCGCCGATATCAAGAACAATTGCATCCTGGTTTTCAGGAGCATAAGGAATAGCTCCCATAATGCTTGCAGCAGGTCCTGATAATACCGTCTGTCCTGGAAAAAGCATTGAAGCTTCAAGTGACATAGTGCCGCCGTCTGCTTTGAGTATTTGTATGGGAACTTTTAAGCCCTTCTCCTCAAGGGATTGCCGGACAGCTTTAAAAAAAGATTTATGAAGACTGAATACAGCAGCATTCAGATGTGTTGTGGCAATTCTTCTGGGAAAATTAAGGTTTCCTGAAACATGATGACCTAAGAATATTTTTTTAAAATATTTGTTTAGAACTCTTTTAATAAGTATTTCATGGCTGGGATTTCTAATACTGAATTTGCCGACAACACCAACATATTCAATACCGGCCTTTTTCATTTTTTTTGCAATATCTTCGATTTCCATCTCATTTACTACGGCTTTCTGGCTGCCCCGATGATTGATGGAACCTGCCACACAATAGTAGTGATCATCTGTTTTAAAGGCGCTGGGGTCAATACCTGGGCCGGCAGAGACAATCATTCCAACAGGGTTCATATTCTGCTGAATAATTGCATTGGTTGTCAATGTTGTGGAGATGACCACCCGCTTAATATTTGTTGGATCAATAGTGTCCAATAG
>JBDLIV010000565.1:0-1547 GCA_039714675.1 Thermodesulfobacteriota bacterium | reverse complement strand
TGACGGCAGACTCGAGCTAAAAGGAGAACTTGCCCAGAAAGTAACCTGGCATGATCCGTGTTATCTTGGAAGACACAACAATATCTATGAAGAGCCAAGAGAAGTATTAAAAAAGATTTCAGGTCTGGAATTTATTGAGATGGAAGCCCATGGTAAAAAAAGTCTTTGCTGTGGAGGCGGAGGCGGTAGAATCTGGATGGATACCCCCCAGGAAGAGAGATTTTCCGATATCAGGCTTAAACAGGCAAATGAAGTTGGCGCCACTATACTTGCAACTGCCTGTCCATATTGCATTACAAACTTTGAAGAGAGCCGCCTGAACCTGGAGTATGAAGCCACCATAGAGGTTAAAGATATTACAGAAATTGTAAATGATATGATTTAACAGGAGATAGAAATTGAAAAACGAAATATTGCCAACAGAAACAATTCAAGATTTTCCTAAAGGCCTTGTTTCTAAAAATTCAGGAAATAAAAATTTTGGAGATGTAATGGTTGTTGGTGGAGGAGTCAGCGGTATTCAGGCTTCTCTTGACCTTGCAACTGCCGGGTTTAAGGTTTACCTGATTGAGAAAGGAGCAAGCATTGGCGGCCACATGGCCCAGCTTGACAAGACCTTTCCCACAAATGACTGTTCAATGTGAATTCTCTCTCCTAAACTGGTCGAGGTCGGCCGGCATCCAAACATAGAGGTTTTGACATTTACTGAAGTTGACCAGGTGGAAGGTGAACAGGGTGACTTTAGAATAAGTCTGAAAACAAAACCAAGGTATATTATAGAGGACCAATGTACTGGCTGTGGAACCTGTACAGAATACTGCCCTGTTCAATACCCTGATGAATTCAATCAGGATATTTCAGGTAATAAAGCTGTTCATGTATATTTTTCCCAGGCAATTCCCCTTGTTGCATATATTGATGAATCATGCCTCTATCTTAAAGAGAAAAAGTGTGATATCTGCCGGGGTGTTTGCCAGGCAGATGCAATAGATTTTAACCAGACCATACAGAAAACCGATATCAATGTGGGTGCAATAATCCTCTCCTACGGTATTGAACCCTTTGACCCCAGTGTAAAGGATGAATATGGTTACGGCAAATTTGCCAACGTTGTTACAAGTATGGATTATGAAAGGCTTTTGTCTTCCACAGGCCCCTACGAAGGTCAGGTACGGCGTGCTTCAGATAAAGAGCATCCCAAAAAAATAGCCTGGATTCAATGTGTTGGTTCAAGAAGAGTTACTGAAGGTGATAACAGCTATTGTTCAGGTGTCTGCTGCACCTATACTCAAAAACAGGTTATTTTGACAAAAGACCATTATCAGGATTCGCAGTGTACAATCTTCCATAATGATATTCGCTCCTTTGGTAAGGATTTTGAACGATATTACCAGCGTGCTGAACAAAATGACGGCGTCCGGTTTATAAGAAGCTATGCATCAATTGAGAAGGAAAACCAGGAAAATAACAGTGTAGTTGTAAGATATTCCACCTTTGATGACGGTGTCAAAGAGGAAGAATTTGACATGGTGGTTCTCTCTGTTGGA
>JBDLIV010000564.1:0-1547 GCA_039714675.1 Thermodesulfobacteriota bacterium | reverse complement strand
CTGACCATGGAAGAGGTATGACGTTCAACAAGTTCACAAATTCCCTGGATTAAGGCTTCTTCCTGGCAATTCCCGGCACATGGTCCGTTAAATTCATTAATCATATAGAACCAGTTAAAAGGAATTAAAACCTCCTCTTTTTTTGTAAGATTATAACCTTTGGTCCATTGAAGGGGCAGATTATCAAAAATTGGTTTAACCTTTAATGCATCATTGTTATTATCATGAACAGATTTTATAATTTGCTCATAGGCAATAGCTTTTTCACCCAACTCTTTTGGGGTGGAATAAAAAAAGTTCTTTTTTTTCTTTTTAAAAGAGAAAAAACTGAACCGTTCAGCAAGCTCCATTACTGCACTTGCTTCAGACTGCTCCGGAGTTCCGCCTTTACCCATCTGTTTTTTCGTACCAACGACATCCCGGGCATCAAGGCCACATTCACTGAAAAAAACCGGGATATCCAGCCGCCCGTTATCAATTCTCCGGGTACAGCTTAAAATATCAAGGCTGAGTTCTTTAGTTTTCTTTTTAAATCTTGCCACAGTCTCTTGTGGCGGCACAACCTTGTCCTGGTCATAAGTATAGCCTTTAAGGGCATCTTTCAGTTCGATTTTATAACTCATGGATTTATCCCTTGCAAAACTCTATTTTATCTGTCTCACCTCTAAAAACACTGCTTATATCACGTCGTAGCATAAAAGAACAATATTAAAAACAATCCTTTAAATGTATATAAAAATTATGTATATTAGTCTGGTATGATAACTTTAACCTGTTTGGGCTTTATCAATATCAATTATGAGTGTTTAAAAGATGAAACTTTCAACAAAAACGCGTTATGGAACAAGAATTCTGATTGAACTGGCATTAAAGGTAAATCAGGGAGCTGTTCAGGCCGGTAAAATATCTTCCAGTCAAAAAATATCGGTAAAATACCTTGAACAAATTTTACGGACTTTAAAACAGGCAGGTATTGTAAAAAGTGTGAGAGGACCAAAAGGAGGACATCTGCTGGCAAAAGATCCAGAAAAAATATATCTTGGCCAGATTGTCAGACTTTTTGAGGGACAGACAGATCTGGTAGCTTGCGTCAGCTCTCCGGAAAATTGTGGAATGGCAGCTGAGTGTCTTGTTAGAGATGCCTGGCTTGATGCAACATCAATTTTATACAAAAAGCTTGATAATATCAGTATTGCCAGTCTGATACAGTGTAATGACAAAAATAATATGGAAGCAGCCTGTATACCCCGGCCGCTAAATATCCCTACAGGCAAGCAAAATGTTTCCAGCTGACAACTATTACTACTTGTCAGCTCCATATCTTAATCTTGATCAAGAAAGCCTTTAATCTTCTTAAGCATTTTTGGATCACTGTTTTTTATCATTTTCATCAGCTCTTCCTGTTCAGCAGAGATGGGTTTATCTTCAGTAATTTCAGTTACAGGCTCAACATCAAGTATCTCACAAATTGTTTTTATTAAAATTTCAGGCGTAACAGGTTTTTCTATTGTTCTTTTTGGTTTTAGTCCCGAGGTAAAGGCATTGAA
>JBDLIV010000563.1:0-1557 GCA_039714675.1 Thermodesulfobacteriota bacterium | reverse complement strand
TTATTTTTCATCTTCTTTTGCAGCTTTATAGCTGAGTTTTATTTTTCCATCTCTTGTAATATCCAGAACTTTTACAGGAATAACTTCTCCCTCTTTTAAGACATCAGTTACTTTTTTAACCCTGTAATTTGCAAGCTCGGAAATATGTACAAGGCCGTCTGTACCCTGTTTGATATTAACAAAGGCGCCAAAATCAGTGATTTTAACAACTTTTCCTTCATAGATTGTACCAATTTCAGGATCAAGGGCAATATCTTTTACCATTTGCAGTGCAAGTGCAGAATCCTCTTCATTTGCAGCAGCAATTTTTACAATCCCTTCATCATTTACTTCAATGACAGTATTGGTTTCAGCCTGAAGAGCCCGGATAACTTTTCCTCCAGGGCCTATAATATCCCTGATTTTGTCAGACTTAATCTGGATGCTGACAATTTTAGGAGCATGGGGGGAAACTTCATCTCTTGTATTTTTTAGAGTTTCAAGCATTTTATTAAGAATATGTATTCTGCCTCCTTTGGCCTGGTTGAGAGCTGTTTCCATGATATCTTTTGAAAGTTCTTTAACCTTGATATCCATCTGAAGAGCTGTAATGCCTTCAGCTGTTCCTGCAACCTTAAAATCCATATCACCAAAATGATCTTCATCTCCAAGAATATCTGAAAGAACAGCTGTTTTATTCTCATCTTTAACAAGTCCCATTGCAATTCCTGAAACAGGTGCCTTGATTGGGACTCCACCGTCCATCAGAGCAAGAGTCCCTGAGCAGACTGTTCCCATGGAAGAACTTCCATTGGATTCAAGAACCTCTCCCACAAGGCGGATAGTATATTCAAAATCTTCCTGGGCAGGAAGAACTCTTGAAAGAGCACGGCTTGCAAGATTTCCATGGCCAATATCACGACGGCTGGGGCCTCCCGCTCGTCTGCACTCTCCCACAGAAAAAGCAGGGAAGTTATAATGGAGCATAAAAGCTCTTGTTTCGTTGCCCATGAGGGTTTCAACACGCTGTTCATCCATGCCGGAACCAAGGGTCAAAACACCAAGCACCTGGGTTTCACCCCTTGTAAAAAGTGCTGAGCCATGGGGTCTTGGAAGATTTCCAACTTCACAGTCAATCTGTCTTATTTCATCAAAGGCTCTGCCGTCAATTCTCTTGTCTTCTTTTAAGACAATATCACGACTTGTTTTTTTAACACATTTCCCAAAAGCCTCTTTGATCTCTTTAATCTGCTCTGGATATTCTTCACAAAATTGCTCAACAATTTCATCTTTTAAAGCACTCAAAGCTTTTTGACGCTCGATTTTTGTTTTTATCTGAACTTTTTCATAGATTTTATCTCTCGAGAATTCAACTACTTTTGCAATGAGTTCTTCATCCTTTGCAGGTGGTACAAACTCACGTTTTTCCTGTCCAAATTCTTTTTTAAGCTCAACCTGGAGCTCAATTAAAGGCTGCAGTGCTTTATGTCCGAAAAAGATTGCATCAAGCATATCTTTTTCAGAAACAATATCAGCGCCTCCTTCAACCATGACAACACCTGTTTTTGAACCTGCCAC
>JBDLIV010000562.1:0-1557 GCA_039714675.1 Thermodesulfobacteriota bacterium | reverse complement strand
AAAAAAGAGTGTAGAATACACCTTGCACCTCAGTCAGATGATTTGACACTGATGATATTGTCAGGAGAGTAATTTTTTGACCATTTTGATTTTATTAAAACCTTGTGAAGTTT
Organism: Thermodesulfobacteriota bacterium; assembly: GCA_039714675.1. Lineage (GTDB taxonomy): Bacteria > Desulfobacterota > Desulfobacteria > Desulfobacterales > Desulfobacteraceae > Desulfobacula. Next base: position 1,444 of record JBDLIV010000562.1, on the reverse strand, counting down.
GACTGTATTCAACTGTATCCATTACCTGTTTTATAATATGAACCCCGAGCCCTCCAGGTTTGACTTTACTTACATCTCTCGGTTTAAAAGAATTGGTATCAAATTTAAGGCCTTTATCAAAAATTGAGATGGTTAAAATTTTTGCTTCTAAATTAATGGTCAGGTCAATTTTCTGGTTATAGTCATTTTTATAACCATGTTTGATAATATTGGAGCAGGCTTCATCCACAGCAAGAATAATAGTTTGTGAATCTTGTTTTGAAATTTTGGTTTTTAACAGAGCATTGGTAATCATGTTTCTCATACGTTTGAGGTTCTCAGGGTGCGATTTTATACTTAAATGAATGGGTTTTTCTTCTTTTTTATGAATTTGTGAAAATACCAGCAGGGTTAAGTCATCACTTCTGTCCCGGGTTATTGTAAAATTATCAATTTTGGAGGTAATTTTTTTTACCATTAAATCAGGATCATTGGGATGGCGTTCAACCTCTTTTAAAAGTCTTTTTATGCCAAACAATTCACCTTTATAATTTTTTGCTTCAATGATGCCGTCTGTATAAATAATAATACTTGAATTCTCTTTAAGTTTAAATATTTCCTGATTATATTCAACATCGGGCATAATACCAAGCGGCAGACCTTTTTTATCATCATTACACAAAAGTCTTGTGCCTTCATCGTTTGAATAGATGGGAGATATATGGCCTGCATTAGCAATCCTCAAACGGTTCTCCTTTGTGTCGAGAAGCATATAAACAAGGGTGACAAACATACCTCTTTTTGCTCTTTCGCACAGGACTTTATTCATCTGGGTTAAAAGTTCCTTGGGGTCAGGGTATAAAAGGGTATAATATTGAAGATCACTGGTCAGTCGTGCCATGAAAAGTGAAGCGGAAATCCCCTTCCCGGAGACATCCCCCAGAACAATTCCCAGCTTGTTTGCAGGCAGCTTGAAAAAATTATAAAAATCGCCCCCGATTTCAAGGGCGGGTTGATTTAATGCAGCAAATTTATAATTTTCAATCAATGGAAGTTCCTGGGGTAAAAAGCTGGCCTGTACTTCCCTGGCAAGTCGTAAATCCCTCTCCAGGGTCTCTCTTTTAAGAATAATGTTATGCATTTTTGCTGTATAAATGGCAGCAGCAGCACTACTGCTGATGGTAATCAGCATTTCAAGTTCTTCAGCAGAAAAGAAAAATGGTTTAACAAGTTTGTTGATAACCTGGATTACACCTATGACGCTGCCCCGGGTTTTAAGGGGCACGCACAGCATGGCTTTGGTACGGTAATCTGTTTTTTTGTCAAAGTCAGGAGAAAAATTAGAATGGAGGTAAGCATCTTTAATGTTAACTGGTAATCCTGTTTCAGCAACAAGCCCTGCAATTCCCTGACCCTTTTTTAAATTGTGAATTTCTTTGATCTCTTCTCCAACTTCACCAAGGGT
>JBDLIV010000561.1:0-1557 GCA_039714675.1 Thermodesulfobacteriota bacterium | reverse complement strand
GCCTTCCACTGGAGAGTGTATCAAATTTAAAAATTTTATCCAAAATTTCTTATGGCATATATTAACATCTTGAATTCCGGGTCTTGGCATTAGACCAATAATAGTTTATAAATATATAAATTTTAATAATTTTAAAAATACAGGATGAGGTTATGACACATTCAGATAAGGGCCATTATGCAAATAAACACCAGGGGCAGAAGATTGATGAAAAAATCAGCTCTTTAATTAAATCAAAGGCTAAAGAGAATAACCTGACTTGTGCTGCTGCACATAAGGCTGCAGAGGAACTTGGAGTTTCTCCCGGCGAAATTGGTATTCAAACCGATCTGCTTGAATTTCGTATTACCATGTGCCAGATTGGCCTGTTTGGTTATAAAGGTGGAGCAAAACAGATTGACCCTGATTTTGATATACCTTCAGAGATGGACGCAGCGCTTGATAAAGCCAATGATGATGGCAGAATTTCATGTCTTGACTGCTGGAATATTGCCAGGGATTTAAAAGCAAAGAAAATTGATGTTGCATCGGCTTGTGAAAAAAAGGGAATAAGGATTAAGCCATGTCAACTCGGCGCATTTTGATAATTGAACGGCTCGCAGAGGAGCGCATGCTCACTAATTCACCCATCTGCTTCGTTACTTCAAAATTTTGCCAAATATATAGGTCTGGCCTCATGTACTGCAGTACACTCCGGTTTCAAAATGTATGCAGTGCATCTCTTCGAGCTCTTGTGCCTCACATATGGGCAAATTCTCATCCAAATAGATGTTCCCAATCGTGAGGTGTAAGAAATTTGAGGAAAAGGTATTCAGATTATAATAGTTATTTAAGACAGCTATTTGGCCAGAGGGTGCAAAAAATTTCCATTGATGCCGGCCTCTCATGCCCCAACAGAGATGGTTTTCTTTCTAAGAAAGGGTGTATCTACTGTAATACAAAGGGGTCCGGATCTGGAATGTTTAAAAGAGGGCTTTCCATAAAAGAGCAGATTGAAACCAATAAAATCGGGGCAGTTATAAAATATAAAGCTAAAAAATTTTTAGCTTATTTTCAATCCTATTCAAACACCTATACAAGTTGTGAACATATGAAACTCATGTTTGATGAAGCTTTGTCCAGTGAAGGCATGGTGGGGATGGCCGTTGGAACAAGGCCGGACTGTATTGATACAGCAAAGCTTGATCTGATAGAATCTTACACAAAAAATTATCTGGTCTGGCTTGAATACGGACTTCAATCGGTTCATGATACTACGCTTCAAAAAATAAACAGACAACACACAGTTAAAGATTTTTTTGATGCTGTTGAAATAACCCGTGGCAGAGGGATAAATATCTGTACCCATGTTATTCTCGGACTTCCCGGAGAAGACAGAAACATGATGCTTGAAACAGCAAAAACATTGGCTGGCAGCCCGATTAACGGAATCAAAATTCATCTTCTTTATGTTGTAAAAGGAACCATACTTGATACAATGTGGAAAAGAGGTGAATATATTCCCATGGAACAAAAAGAGTATGTGGACACTGTGTGCGATTTTTTAGAGTTGCTGCC
>JBDLIV010000560.1:0-1565 GCA_039714675.1 Thermodesulfobacteriota bacterium | reverse complement strand
TCAGAGCTCTCAAATTTAATGTCATCGTCATCCATTTCAAGATCGGAATCACCCATATCAAGTCCGATAACTCCTGTTTCAAGGTCAGGCTCTTCCACATAAAGTTCTTCCACATCAGGCTCTGAATCATTATGGTCAAGAGTGCTCTCTTCAATTTCCGGATCAGATCCATCCATCTCAAGGTCGGAAGGTTCAAAGTCAAGTTCACTCTCTTCTTCAAGAGACAAGTCTTCTTCCTCAATTTTAAATTCAGAAGGTTCGGACTCAATAATAAGATCGGATGATTCTTCAAGCTCCTGATCTTTTTCCATGGGTAAAGGATAAGCCGTAAAAATATGTTTGCAAACGCTGCAACGACACTTTGAGCCACTCTCTTTGACAAGAGAGTCGTCAAGATTGAAGCTTGTTGAACACTCTTTACAGGTAATAATCATTGGAATCCCCTTATTTTCTATGGTTTCAAGTCATAAATGGCAGGAAGGTTTCTATATTTTTCATTATAATCCAGTCCATAACCTACAATAAAGCCTTTATCAAGTAAAAAACATGAATAATCGACTTTAATTTGTACCTCACGTCGTTCATGTTTGTCAATCAAACTACAGATTTTAATAGACCTGGGATTTAATAATTGCACAAATTCAACAATTTTCAAAAGCGTATTGCCTGTGTCCACTATGTCTTCCACAAGCAGAATATCCCTGTTTTCAAGTTCAAGATCCGGCTGTTTGGTAAAAACAATCTGGCCTGTTGAAGATGTTCCTTTATAGGAAGAAGCACCTATAAGATCAATTTCATGGTCTATGGAAATTTGCCGTGTAAGATCTGAAAGAAAAATAAATGATCCCTTTAAAATACCAACAAGAACAAGATCTTTGGTTTTATAGTCTTTAGATATCTGTTTTCCAATTTTTCTAGTGTGCTTGCTTATCTCAATCTCTGAAATCAGTGGAATAAATTGCGGCATATCTTTTCTTTACAACCCTGTTTTTTCTAATTGCTCAATAATCTCTTTCTGTTTTTTGGTCAGCTCTTTTGGCATATCTATATTAATCACAACAAAAAGATCTCCGCAACCATTTCCTTTCATGTGGGGAATTCCATGTCCTGGTACCCTCATTTTTGCCTTATGCTTTGTACCGGCAGGCAGTTTCAGGTTAATAGTTTTGCCATTGGGTGTTTCAACTTCTATTTTATCTCCAAGAAGAGCCTGGGTCAGTTTAACTGATTTTGGCATCAGAATATTATTCCCTTCAATGGAGTATCCAGCTGCGGGAATTGGATTGGATTTCAGATAAAGATTACCGCTGGGCCCGCCATTAGGACTCATCTCACCTTTGCCTGCAAGTCTGATTTTTTTACCCTGGGTAAGCCCTTTGGGAATTTTCACCTCTATGGCTTTGGCTGTCCCCCCCTGACTAATGGTAATGGTTTTTTTACTGCCATTGATCATTTCATGGATGGTCAGAGGAACAGAATATTCAATATCTTTGCCCCGCACGGGAGCCTGCTGACGGCTTCCTCAGCCTCCGCCCCGGCCCATATTCTGAAACGGATTGCCTCCC
>JBDLIV010000559.1:0-1566 GCA_039714675.1 Thermodesulfobacteriota bacterium | reverse complement strand
TCAAGGTTTCTCTGGACTTGAATATTCTGGTACATATTCGTGTTCATGGACGGACAGATCATTACAGGACAGTCAACAGCAAGCATTGTTGTGGAGAGGGCATCATCGGCAATACCAGATTTAAGTTTTGCAATAATATTTGCAGTGGCAGGAGCAATAATAACTGCATCGGCATTGGTTGCAAGATCAATATGCGTTACAGAGGATTCAGTATCAGAAAACAAATCTGACAACACCTTGTTCTCGGACAAAACTTCAAATGTAGTTTTGCCGACAAATTCCAGGGCACTCTTAGTCATAATCACATTGACATTTGCACCTGCTTTTTTCAACAATCTTAAAAGCTCAACAGCTTTATATGCAGCGATTCCCCCGGTAACCCCAAGAAGGATGTTTTTATTTAAAAGTTCCATTATTCTATTAAGATTTATTCTATCAGCGTTGACTCGGAAAAGCCTGTTCCAGCTTCACTTCCTTCAATAGAAGGGGCTATACCAACTTCAACATATGTATAAATCTGCTCACTTCGAATGGTAATGACTGCGATTCTGGCAGCTTTTTGAAATACCATAATTGTTGTACCAGGTGATTTTAACTGGCTTAAGATATTCCAATTATCTTTTTGCATATTATTGCTGAAAAAATTAAACAGCGAACGTCTTTCAACCCGGCCTTTCAAGGTAATAATACCAGAAGTATAACCCGGAGTTGAGACAACAACAGTTTTTCCATCCACTACTTTTAATTCCATTGGAATCAGCACATCTTCAAAGTCATAATAAACAGCTGTGGTCTTTTGGGATTTAGGCTGAACATCAGATGTCCCATCCTCTGGTTTGCTTGAAAAGATATTACCACATCCTGAAATAGAGAATGCCAACAAAACAACTATTGCACAATTTAAAAATGTTTTAACGCTAATTTTCATCTCTCCTCCTTGTTTTCAATAAATAGGCTTTAATTTAAGATAACAACAATATGACAAATCGTGGATTTTTGTCAAGAAGGAAGCGGCTGATTTAAATGCTTTGATTTTAAACAATACCTCTCTTTATAGATATTATCCATTATGAACAGATTATAAACAAAGATCTAATCGCTCATATAAACAGGGTTGTAAAAAACTTTATCTTATCTAATGACAAAATTTTAGCTGGCATCACCAGGGAGGAACTTACTTTTCCGCTCCAAGCTTTTTTTCGAATAAACTGCATATTTGGAGTTAGGATATTTTTTTATAACCTTTAAAAAAAAATTTTCAGCTTCCTGGTTTTCATCAACTGATCTTAAAAGAGTGGCAATTTGATATAAAATAAATGCACTTTTTTTTTGACTGTAGGCTTTTTTATAAAAATTTATAGCCATTTTAAGATGCTTTCTTCTTATGGTTAAGTCTTCTTCTTCCATCTTCTCCAAAATAGAAGCAGCATATAAATTGATTTCCCGATTGCCCTTCTCTTCCAGGGCCTGTAATATATATTGTAGAGCACTATCATGATTCCCTATTGAACTTTCATATTGGGCAATACCCAATAAAGCTTCAGCACGCCAAACAAAGGGTTCAGG
>JBDLIV010000558.1:0-1567 GCA_039714675.1 Thermodesulfobacteriota bacterium | reverse complement strand
TTAGGTTAAAGATCACACACAAAATGCTAATTGTGAGCATACGCTCCTGTTAGAGCCCTCAATTTTAGGCGTTGAGGTAAACTTTTTAATATACTTGGAGGGAAAAAAATTGATTCAGTCGTCAAATATTCAAAACAGATCTGTGAGTATGAAAATCCTGACAGATGATCAGATATGGGAAATCAGGCAGGCTGCCTTTGATATTATTGAAAAAGTTGGGTTTAAATGTCAGCACAAAAAAGTTCATAAAATGATGAAACAGGCCGGGGCATGGGTTAAGGATAATAATATTAAAATTCCTAAATATATTGTTCAAGAATGCCTTGTTACAACTCCACAGGGCTGGACTATTTTTGACAGGAACGGTAAACGGGCTCTGGAACTGGAGGGAGAAAAAAGTCATTATGGTACTTCCACAGCAAGTCCAAACACGCGAGACGCCTTTACCGGTGACATCCGACCGACCACTATTAAAGATATTGAACTTGGTGCAAAAGTGGCAGACTATCTTGATGGCATTGACTTTGTCATGCCTATGGGTTCTGCTCAGGATGTGCCGGGAGATGCTGCTGAAGTCCACGAATTCGAAGCCATGGTTTCCAATACAACAAAACCATCTGTTTTTATAGGCTATACCGCTCTTGGCTGCGAATATGTTTATGAGATGGCATCTGTTATTGCAGGCGGGCAGGATAACCTAAGGCAGAAACCATTTCTTATTGCTTATCCTGAAGCTATAGCACCTCTTTTCTTTCCCGATGAAGTTATAGAGCGTATTTTTGTGGCCGCAGACAGATTTATGCCTCAGCTGCCGGGATCAACTGTGCAGGCTGGAGCTACAGGTCCTGTCACACTTGCAGGACTTATTACCCTTATGACGGCAGAATCACTCATCCATATAACCATTGCCCAGTTGCGGAAAAGAGGATGCCCAGTTGCCATGAGCGGTAATGTAGGAATCCTTGATATGAAAACAGCTCTCATGGCTATGGGAGCTCCGGAAAACAACCTTGCACTTGCTGCCCAGGCTGAAGTTGCACGCTCTTTTAATCTGCCAACCTGGGGACTTGCAGGCGCTACAGATTCAAAAATGCTTGATGCCCAGGCAGGTATTGAAAGCTCTTTTTCAATATTGAGTCATGGACTTTCAGGTCTGAATCTGATCCATGATGTAGGGTATATGGCTGCTGGTATGGCCTGTTCCCTTGAACAACTTGTCATGGGCAACGAAGTAGTAGGCATGACAAAGAGATTTGTAGAAGGCATTGCTGTAACAAAAGAGACCATTGCCAAACAGATAATAGAAGAGGTTGGACCTGGGGGGCATTTTCTTGTCCAGAAACATACCATGGATCATTTTAAAAAAGAGTTGTGGAATGCAAAACTTATGAACCGGCAAACCATTGATGCCTGGAACGATTCAGGCAAGCCATCCATGGAAGATCGGGTAAAAGAAGAGATCAAAATGATAACTGAAACCCATAAACCTGAACCTTTAAGTGATAAAATTATATCAGAGCTTGACCGGCTGAAAAGAGAGGGTGAAAAAGAGATTTTAAAAAAAATG
>JBDLIV010000557.1:0-1567 GCA_039714675.1 Thermodesulfobacteriota bacterium | reverse complement strand
GATGAATCCTCTGCAGGGTAAATATTTTTCAAGAAAAGGACAAAAAGTTTTTTCAAAACTTGAAGAACTTCCCATCCCCACCATTGCTGCTGTAAATGGTTTTGCACTTGGCGGAGGCCTGGAAGCTGCCATGGGCTGTGATTTTATTTATGCCTCAGAAAAAGCACTTTTTGGTCTGCCCGAGATTAATCTTGGTCTGATCCCAGGATTTGGCGGAACCCAGAGACTTGCACGCCGTGTAGGGATAAATTTAGCAAAAGAGCTTGTTTTTACCGGGAAAAATATTAATGCGCAAGCTGCATTTGATTATGGTATTGTAAACAAAATATGCGACCATGAAAAACTGATGGAAGATGTTTTAAAAACAGCAAATCTTATTGCATCAAAGGGCAAAGTAGCTTTACGGTCTGCAAAAGAAGTCATTCAAAATGGTCTTAACACTGATATTGAAACAGGATGCAAAATTGAAAATGATGTTTTTGGCCTGACCATGGTAAGTGAAGATGCAAAAGAGGGAACTACTGCCTTTCTTGAGAAACGCAAACCAGATTTCAAAGCAGACCTTTTTTAGGAGTTACGCATATGTTTGTAGAACAAATATCCATATTTATTGAGAACAAGGAAGGAAGACTTGCTGAAGTTACAGCCATCTTGAGGGATGCAAATGTTAATATAAGAGCATTATCTCTTGCCGATACAACTGATTTTGGTGTACTGCGCCTGGTTGTCAATAACAATGACAAAGCAGAAGAGGCTTTAAAAAAAGAGGGCTTTACTGTGGGCAGAACTAAGGTTATGGCTGTTGAGATAGAGGATGAACCAGGCGGTTTAAACAAGGTTCTTGACCCTCTTTGCGAGAATGAAGTCAATGTGGAATACATGTATGCATTTGCCAATCCACAATGCGAAAATGCCATAATGATGTTTCGATTTAATGATTATGACAGGGCATTTGAAATCCTTGGACAAAAAAACATCAAAGTCTTTACAAAACAAGAGATTACAAAATTATAAAAGTGCTGATTCATCAAGAGTGATCTTTCTAACAAGGTCCTTGTAATCGGCCGCACCTGTACATCCCGGAGCAAACTCAAAAATTGATTTTCCATAGGAGGGTGCTTCGGAAAGGCTTTCACTATACCGTATGGGTGGACACATATATTCAGGGTATAATTTTTCAAGTTGTGAAAATATATTTTCAGGGCCTTTAATCCTTGTATCCATAAAAGTGGGGACAATATATTTTAAAACAACTTCCTTTCTATATTTCTGGATTGATCCCAGACTTTTCATAAACTCTGCCAGTCCCTGCAAAGGCATAACCTCCAATGCAACAGGCACAAGAACTTCTGTGGCATAGAAAAGAACATTGACAATGAGTTGATCCCACCCTGGAGCTGTATCAATAATAATGAAATCATATCTGCTATCCAGCTCTTCCATTGCTGCAGACAATGTCCATTCAGCACCAAAACTTTTCTTGTCAATAATTCTTTTAACTCCTGCCAGAGATTTCCCACCGGCAAGGAGCCATAAATTTTTCCTGGCTCTTATAATACACTCTTCC
>JBDLIV010000556.1:0-1577 GCA_039714675.1 Thermodesulfobacteriota bacterium | reverse complement strand
TTGAAAAAGCAGGTATTGTGCATGTTCCAGTTGGAAAAATTTCCTTTGGTGCAGAAAAATTAACTGAAAATGTTAAAGCTTTTCTTGATAAAATTACTGTGTTGAAACCTGCTTCAAGCAAGGGAACTTATTTTAAATCAATCAGTATATCATCAACAATGGGTCCTGGTATAAAAATTGATCCTCTATTAATTAAATAGTGTGATTTTAATAAGTTGATATAATAGTTTTAGAAGCTGTCATAGACAGTAGGTGTGCTTTTTTTTAAAGCATATAATCGGATTTGCCGGCCTGCCGAGACACAAAAAATTTATAATTTTGTTTTGGTCAAAGTTGGCACCTTCGGAAAAATTAATTTAAGGAAGGAGGTGTAAAAAAAATGCTGAATATTTCTCAAAAAAAAGAGTTGGTCAAGAGACTTGCTAAGGATCTGTCTGAATCACAGATTTCAATACTTGTTGACTATAAAGGTCTGGATGTATTGAAAATGACTGATCTTCGCTCTCAGTTAAGAAATGAGGGTATCCAGGCTGAAGTTGTTAAAAACACATTGATGGACAGAGCATCTGAAGGTACAGATGCGGCCTTGATGAAAGATCTTTTCAAAGGGCCCAATGCTATTATTTTATCAAAAGATGACCCTGTTGCTCCAGCCAAAATTCTGGTTAAATTTGCAAAAGATAATGAAAAACTTGAAATTAAGGCAGGTGCTTTTGCAGGTAAGCTTCTTGATTTTGAAGAACTAAAACAACTTGCAAAAATGCCGTCAAGGGAAGAACTCCTTGGACAAGTGGTTTACACGCTTAATGCAGTGCCGACATCATTTGTTAATGTACTTGCAGGTGTTCCAAGAGCTTTTGTTAATGTTCTTAATGCAATTAAAGATCAAAAAGAAGCAGCATAGAAATAAGGTTTGAATAAGGTTTTAAGGTATAAACAGCTTTAAGGCTTAACACGTTTTATTAAGAATCAAAAATTAAAAATTTATTTATATAGTTTTATCATAGGAGAAAAAAATGGCTGATATCACAAAAGATGATGTACTTGAATTTATATCAAATATGAGTGTTCTTGAACTCTCTGAACTTGTAAAAGAGATGGAAGATAAATTTGGTGTGAGTGCTGCAGCACCAGTTGCTATGGCTGGTGCAATGCCAGTTGGCGGAGATGCTGGAGCTGCTGAAGAAGAGCAAACTGAATTTGATGTTATTCTTGAATCATTTGGCGACAAGAAAATTAATGTTATCAAAGAGGTAAGAGCAATTACAGGTCTTGGTCTTAAAGAGGCAAAAGCTCTTGTTGAAGAAGCACCAAAACCTGTTAAAGAAGGAGTTGCTAAAGAAGAGGCCGACAAAGTTAAAGAACAGCTTGAAGGAGCTGGCGCACAGGTTTCTGTAAAATAGTTTTAGCTGAGTTGAGCTAAAAGGAATTGAAACTTTAGGCGCTCAGATGCCTAAAAAATATGCGGGGGCAGGGTAATTGTACCAGGCTTCCGCTTTTACCATTGGAAAAACCAAGACACCAGGAGATCTCATGACCGGAAGTCTTTTGACCAATAAGCGTGCAAGAAAAGAGTT
>JBDLIV010000555.1:0-1578 GCA_039714675.1 Thermodesulfobacteriota bacterium | reverse complement strand
TTTTAAAAAAGGAGATATCATCCTGGTGATAAAATCTATAATATTAAATGTTTTAGCCAGTTCCAGAATCACCATGAGCGGCATAATAATACAAAAAATCTGAATTATTAGTTTAAATGTTCCCCAGCTCCAGGTTTTAAGCATTATTGCAAAAGATGTTGTTTCATTGGCAAGACCTGCCTGGGATATGATTTGTCCCCCTGTTTCAGGAGTTACCCCCATTATTTTGGCGCATATAAAGGTTACTATAAAAGACATGAACAGTCTGAAGAAGCCTGCAAAAAAAGGATTAATCCCGGAATTTCCCTGGACCATACTCTCCTGGATCATATTATGGGATATCAGAGTGAATATGGCTATTAATATCATATGCTCCATACAAAAAGGCATAACAGAAAGAGCTGCCACAGTTCCATAAATTCCGGTAAAAAAGCCCATGATTAATACAAGGGCTGCAGAGGCGGGCAGGCTCAGCCATGTCATTATGGGAGCCAGTAAAAAATCAAGTTTGTAAATGATTCCAAAATGAACCAGCAGATTAGTGGCAAAGGATATGGGGATAATGATTTTCAATAACCATACAAGCCCTTTCCATCCTTTAATCAGGCCTTGTTTTATCCCGGATTTTATTTTCAGGGAAATATCTTCAGGTTTGTTTGTCATTTGAAGGAGCTTTTTTGCTCACATTTGCTTTAATAGTGTCATTGACCGTGGAGTAAACATCTTTAAAAGATTCATGGATATTTGAAGGAGACAGCCTTCCCATTTCAATGAATTTCACTATAATTTCTTTTGTGGTTCTTAATATGTATTCATCTGTTTTGTTCATAAAATATGTAAATATCAAAACTTATACCCAAGGTCAACAAAGAGTATTTAAATTGAGTGATTTTAAGTTGCCATGGAAAATATAGTGGTTATAATCTGTCAAACCAATTTTAATTAACCAAAATTGAAAGGCTGTATTCAATTCATGGAGAATGATCCAGATAAAGAAAATAAAAAAGACAAGATGATAGACCAGATATCCTGCAATGGAAAAGAGATTCTTTTAATCGGAACTGCCCATGTCTCAAAGCAGAGTGCTGAGCTTGTTCAAGACACCATCCATGAACAAAAACCTGATACTGTCTGTGTTGAACTTTGTCAAACCCGCCTTGCATCACTCAAGGATGCTGACAGATGGCGCAATATGGATATTGTCAAAGTGATCAAAGAGAAAAAGGCTTTCCTGCTGTTTATTAATCTTCTTCTGGCCTCATTCCAGAAAAAAATGGCTGATAAATTTGGTATCAAGCCTGGCCAGGAGATGATAAATGCCATAAAGGCTGCTGATGAATGTGAGGCTTTGATTGTTCCTTCTGACCGGGAAATACAGATTACCCTTTCAAGGGTCTGGAGAGGAATGGGGCTGTGGGAAAAACTCAAACTTATGTTTGCCATGGTTTTCTCTTTTGGCGCTTCAGATGATATCAGTGAAGAAGATATAGAAAACATGAAGCAGGAAGATATTCTTCAAACCCTTTTGGCAGATGTAAAAAAATCACATCCCATTATTGAAAAATCCCTGATCAATGA
>JBDLIV010000554.1:0-1582 GCA_039714675.1 Thermodesulfobacteriota bacterium | reverse complement strand
AATAATTTAACTGTCCACAACTCCATCCAGCTCATGTTTTAAAGAGCGGTTCATCAAACGGTCAACAGTCTCTTTAACAGGTATTTCCTGGAAAAGAACTCCATAGACTTCATTACAAATGGGAAGATCAACCCCAAGTTTTTTTGAAAGGTTGTAAACGGATTTTGTTGTTTTTACACCTTCAGCAACCATTCTCATTTCTGAGATTATCTCATTCAACTGTTTACCTTCACCAATTTGTTTGCCCACTGTGTAGTTACGGCTCAAGGCACCTGTACAGGTCAACAGCAGATCCCCTACCCCTGCAAGCCCTGCAAGAGTTAAAGGATCAGCACCAAGTTTTATTCCAAGGCGATTCATCTCTGTAAGGCCCCTTGTTATAAGTGCTGCTCTTGGATTAAGGCCCATTTTCATGCCATCACAAATACCAGCGGCAATGGCCAATACATTTTTCATGGCACCTCCGATCTGGGTGCCTATGGGATCATCATTGACATATACTCTGAATGTAGGACAGGAAAATATCTCCTGCACATATTCAGCCACTTTACGGCTGTTTGATGCAGCTGCAACAACTGTTGGAACTTGATTGGCAACTTCCTTGGCAAAACTTGGGCCTGAAAGAACAGCTATATTCTCTTTTGGAAGAGAATTAATTTTTTCTGCAAGGATCTGGGTCATTGTCAGATGGGTTTCATTTTCAATCCCTTTGGATGCTGTTACAATAATTGTTTCAGGGCTGATAAAATTTTTCATTCTGCCTGCCATATCGCGCATACAATGAGACGGGACTACCACAAGAACAAGGTCTTTATCCTTGACAACAACTTCAAGATCATTGGATGGAATAATATTTTTTGGCAGTTTTATATTTGGAAGAAAAAATTTATTTTCTCTCTCTTTTTCAATTTGTTCTTTTACTTCTGGTTCAAACACCCATAAATCAAGAATAAATCCCTTGTCTGCAAGCAGTTTGGCAAGGGCTGTTCCCCAGCTTCCTCCACCAACAACTCCTATTCGGGTTTTCGCTATATCAATCATCTTGCTCATGTGTTAAATTCCCTCTCAGATTCGACAGCCTGTCGACTCTCTTTAAATATTTTTATCTCTCTTTTTTTAACACAGGAGGAATAATCAAGCAAGAGACACCTGATAAATATGACTATTTGCTTAATGCTTATTGGAAGGGCGATTACCTGGAGCGAGTCCTTAATATTTTGAATCTATATTCCAGATTGCCATGGCAGTCAAACCCTTATGTTCCCTGGAAATAGTATTGCCTTTTGCAATGTTCTGAAGATATGGACGAATAATTTTTTCAAGTTCATCATGGGATTTACTGCTTACTTTTTTAAAAAACTCTATTTGCTTGTCACACTCTTGCTCCACCGTACTTGTGTGCTGCCATTCAATTGTACTAAAGCTTATTTCCGGGAAATAATTTAAAGAAAACAGCAGATTTATTTTATATAAGATACTTTGAGGTTTGTCTTCAAGGGGAGTCTGGTTAATTATTTCCCATAGATCAGAAAGAATTGGATGAGCTCTTTTTGCAGCCCATCCCTGCATGGCACACCCTTTT
>JBDLIV010000553.1:0-1582 GCA_039714675.1 Thermodesulfobacteriota bacterium | reverse complement strand
CCCTTGAACTTATTGAAGTTCAGTCAGGCTCCTATCTTGGAGAAGATGATATTGTAAGATATGATGATGTCTATGGAAGAAAAGAACAGAAATAAAAAAACAGTCATAAACATCTCCTTTGGTGACAAAACTATTGCAAAAACTATTGCAAATTAGGGAAAAATATTTAAGACTATATTTTTAAACTATGATTATAAGGTCAAGATTAATTATAGAGCAGAAGAATTACTGGCCAAAAAAATTACGGACCAAAAAATTACGGAGCAGGGCACAGATGACAGATGAAATTTCACAAAGCATGAAAGGAAAATTCTTACTTGCAATTCCAGGGCTTCCTGACCCAAATTTTGCCCAGACTGTAACATGCATGTGTGAACACAATGAATCCGGAGCTCTCGGCTTTATTATAAATAAGGTTCATCCTCTTTTAACTGGAAGAGAGTTGTTTGAGGATTTGAAAATCACATGCAATGAAAGTGTTGATAAACTTGAAATTTACCTTGGCGGACCTGTTCAGCCAAGTGGCGTTTTTGTTTTGCATGGTCCTCCCTTTAACTGGAATGAGAGTTTGAAAATTGCAGACTGGCTGGCTTTGAGTAATTCACGCGATATTCTCGAGGCAATTGCACAGCAGAAAGGCCCGGAATCTTTTATGATTATACTTGGTTGTGCAGGATGGGCTCCTTTGCAATTGGATAATGAAATGTATGATGCAGCCTGGCTTTCCTGTCCTGTGACAGAGGAGATACTTTTTTCCACACAGACTCAGTTTAAATATGAAAAAGCAATGATGATGATATATTGATAATAATATGTTGATATTGTAATCTGACCCATGACAAAGAAAAGAAATTCTTCGATCAATTCATTAGAAAAAATCATTGATAATACATTAACTCTTCTTTACGAGTGCAAAAAAATTCCACAAATGTATGACAGCTCCTTTGATGAATATAAAAAAAGCTGTCATCGTATCCTGGAGGATATTCATTCTAATCGTCTCAAAATTGCTGTTGCAGGTACCATTAAATCAGGAAAGAGTACCTTTATTAATTCCCTTGTTGGAAAAGACCTGGTAAAAAGAGGGGCAGGCGTTGTCACATCCATTACAACAAGAATAAGAAAAGGGAAAAAAAACAGGGCAAATATCTATTTTAAATCGTGGGATGCAATAAATATCCAGCTGCAAAAAGCTCTGGAGTTATTCCCGGATGATGGAGCAGGTTTAGAATTTCCAACTGATAATTTTACTGATTTTGATATCAGGCGTAAAAAGGATAGGGAGTCATTAAAGAAAATATTTAAAATATTGACCTGTGATTTTCCTGTCACAAAAAAGGGCATACAACCTGAAACACTGTTAATCAAACATGCCATTCAAGGTTTTGATGCCTGTAAAGAGTTAGTTCAGGCAGATGAAACCAGCCTGACTTTTGAATCAAGAGAATTTGATAAATACAAAATTTTCACCTCTGATCCTGATAAAGCCTTTTATATCAAAGATGTCTGTCTTGAAGTTTATGGTAAAATTATTGATCCAAATATTGAAATTGCCGATTGCCAGGGTGCAGATTCAATAGAT
>JBDLIV010000552.1:0-1584 GCA_039714675.1 Thermodesulfobacteriota bacterium | reverse complement strand
GCAAAATTTTTAATGCCTGAAAATGCAGAGTGTGAAAAGTGCGGATCAAAGGATTTTGAGAAAGACAATAATATCCTTGATGTGTGGTTTGATTCAGGAGTTAGCCATGCTGCAGTTCTTGAAGAGAGAGAAAATCTTTCAAGACCTGCTGACATGTATCTTGAGGGCAGTGATCAGCATAGAGGCTGGTTTCACTCCTCTTTGCTGACCTCAGTTGGAAGAACAGGTAAAGCTCCTTACAAGTCTGTTCTCACCCATGGTTTTGTTGTAGATGAAAAAGGTCATAAAATGTCCAAGTCTGTGGGCAATGTTGTGGCTCCTGATACAGTTATAAAACAATATGGGGCTGATGTATTAAGACTTTGGGTGGCTTCAGCAGATTATACCGGTGATGTCTCCATGTCCAATAATATTGTAAAACAGTTATCAGATGCATACCGCCGCATAAGAAATACATGCAGGTTTATGCTGGGTAATTTTAATAATTTTGATGTCACAAAGGATTTAAGAGCTGTTAATAATATGTCTGAGCTTGACAGGTTTATTCTGCACAGGCTTCATTATGTGGTCAAACGATCCCTTGATTCATATGAGAAATATGAATTCCATACTATTTATCATACTCTTCATAACTTCTGTACAGTTGACCTCTCCTCTTTTTATCTCGATATTATAAAAGACAGACTCTATACTTCTCCTGAAGATGATCCGCCGCGCCGTGATGCACAGACCGTAATGTATATAATCCTGAACAGTATTGTAAAAATCATGGCTCCTATCCTGCCTTTTACAGCAGATGAAATTTATCAGAACATGCCCCACGGCAATGATAAAAAGGAGAGTATCCATCTTGAACCCATGGTTGAACTTGATGATCAATGGAAAGATGATAAACTCGCCCTTGCCTGGGAAAATATCAGAAGTTTAAGAGCTGAAGTTACCAAAGCACTTGAACAAGCAAGGAAAGACAAATTGATTGGTCATCCTCTTGATGCTTCCCTTGAAATCAAGCTGCCTGATACAGATTTAAAGGAGCAGGTTGCAAATTTAACTCAAAATCTTAATGATATTTTCATAGTATCCAAGGCAAAAATTGTGGATACAATTGATGATACTGCATATCAAGGGCAGGAAATTGAAGGTCTTGCCATTCAGGTGAATAAAGCCGCAGGTGTAAAATGTGAAAGATGCTGGCGTTTTGATGAAACAATAGGCAGTGACAAAGATCATCCCACTGCATGTGAAAGATGCAGTAAAGCTCTAAAAAAGATATTGTAAATTGAAACTGATGGGCCAAAATATCTGGGCAAGATTAATCTTAATCAGCGGATTTGTTATTATTGCTGATCAACTAACCAAATATATTATCAAAATAAATATTGCATTATATGATAATATTATTGTGATTAAAAATTTTTTTAGTATCACCCATATTTTAAACCCT
Source organism: Thermodesulfobacteriota bacterium (assembly GCA_039714675.1). Lineage (GTDB taxonomy): Bacteria > Desulfobacterota > Desulfobacteria > Desulfobacterales > Desulfobacteraceae > Desulfobacula. The sequence continues at coordinate 140 of JBDLIV010000552.1, read as the reverse complement.
GGCGGAGCCTTTGGCTTTTTTTCCTCAAGTTCTCCTGGAGTAAGAAAATTTATTTTTTTATTTGTATCCTCAATTGTTGCTTTGTTAATTTTGTGGTTTTATAAAAAAAGTGCAAAAAATTTTATCTTTTTCTCTATTGG
>JBDLIV010000551.1:0-1585 GCA_039714675.1 Thermodesulfobacteriota bacterium | reverse complement strand
ATTGTGCCTGCCCAGAGAGTTGAGCTTCCAAGATCAGGGAATCCCCATTTAAAAGGCATCATGGGCTCAAAACTGAACCAGGATGCAGAAGCAATAAGGTCAGGTTTCAGGTAAGCTGCATTATCTGGAGAGATCATTCCTGTAACAGTTCCAATAAATGCAACTATCCAGCCGGTAAGAATTGCCAGAAGGACTGGAAACAGCATAAATACTTTGGATTTCAGAGAGAAAACCTGTGAATATAAAATAAGTGCAATAAGAGTAATCAAAGAGATGAGCCAGTTTGTCGCCATCCAGGGAGCCCCGATTGAAAAAAGAGCCAAACCTATCATTGCAACTGTAGGTCCAATTGTAATAGGGCTGATAAGCCTTTTAACCTTACCTATTATCCCTGTATAACCAAGAACTATCTCAACAACAGATGCAAACATGACTGCAGCTGCAAGTTCCTGCATCTGAATCTGCCATACATCAACACCTGTCAGCTTTTTTCCTGCAACCATGCCGATAATGGCAAATGCAGGTCCTAAAAATGAAAAAGTTCCGCCCTGAATAACAGGAAGCCTATTGCCAAGAGGTGACTGCTGAAGAAGAGTGCAGATACCAGAGGCAAAGAACATGGTTGAAATTAATAAAGCAAGTTTTGCAGGCGGCATTCCAATGGCACCGCCGATTATAAATGGAATTAATACAGTTGCCCCGAACATGGTTAAATACTGCTGGATTCCAAGCAGTATTGCCAGAGGCCATTTGGGTTTACTGCCGATTGGATATACAATCCACCCTTCTTTTTTTTCTTCTGTTCCCTGTTCGCTCATACAAGCTCCTTTCAGAAATTAAAATTATAATTAATTTAAACTATCAAACCTTTGAATCACGTTCAATTTTGTTTTAGTGCAAGGAAGATGGAAATTATAACCGGAGCAATACATAAAGTATTTTGAGGATTATCATTTTCATATTCCGTGGCAATTGGGCAAAAGGGTACGTTATTCAAAGGTTCTTAAGGAAGATGTCTGCTGATATCTTCATACATTTCAGGTCTTCGATCCCGGAAAAACTGCCATCCGTCTCTCACTTCCCGAATCATTTCAAGATCCAGATCTGCAATTACCAGCTCATCTTTATCTTCACTCCCCTTTACAAGGAATTCTCCTTTTGGATCAACAAAATAGCTTGTGCCGTAAAACTCACCAAACTCCCATGGTTTTTCCAGTCCCACCCTGTTATTGGCACCAATAAAAACACCGTTTGCAACTGCTTGTGCAGGCTGCTCAAGCTCCCATAAATGTTGGGATTTACCTTTTGTTGTTGCAGAAGGGTTAAACAGAATTTCTGCCCCGTTTAAAGCAAGCACCCGGGCGCATTCAGGAAAATGGCGGTCATAACATATAAAAATTCCTATCTTTGCATATCGGGTTTCAAACACTGGAAATCCAAGATTACCGGGTTTGAAATAAAATTTTTCCCAGAATCCCGGCCATGTATGAGGTATCTGGATTTTTCTGAATTTGCCAAGATATTCACCATCTGCATCAATCACAGCAGCAGTGTTGTAATAAACACCCTCTATTGCAACTTCATA
>JBDLIV010000550.1:0-1587 GCA_039714675.1 Thermodesulfobacteriota bacterium | reverse complement strand
AAACATGGAAACAGATCCAATTGTCTGCACATTTTTTTTATAAACAATTAAGTCCATAATACCGATAAAAATCATAAAAAGACCTATAACAAAGCTATGGATATCTTTTTTTATGGTTTTCTGAATCAAGTCTGATTTAGATCCAAGAAATACTTTGCCCCTAACACCAATATTTGAATAATCAGAAAAAATTCTGAAACTCAGTGTTTGTCCCTGAAAATCAGTATCAATGGGTATTAAATGGGATGATAAACCAGAAAAATTTCCCTTGCCAGAAGAGTCAAGTTTTCCAAATTTATAAACTCTTTGATCTTTTATGAACATCTCAAATGTAAGCAAGGCTCCTTTACCATCAATGAGTATGGCAGGATCATTTAATGCTTCTTTATAAACCATCTTGTTTCTCAGCCACAAAATAGTTCTTTTATTTCGCTTAGGAGGGTTAATGAGTGATTTTGCAGATTTCCATCCAAATTCAGGTGTGGTGCCGTCCTCTGAATCTCCCCAATGATATTCCCAATTATTTAAAAGTTGATACTGGAGAGTTTGCGCTGTTAAATTATTTTTATCTTTGTTAAAAAATTCCTGGAACAATCCCATTGCAGGGGTAAGGAAAAGAACAATCATAAATAAAGTTATAAGTGGAAAATAAGGAAATTTTAATTTCACTTTTTAATATCCTGATATTTTTAAAATCAGTAATATTTCTATTCAAATCAGGGTGGAAAGTCAAGGAACAGGATAAATTGTCATTAGATGGTTCTTTTAATAAGTTTGATTATTATATAAAATAAGGGTATGTTTTGCATAATTTAAACAGCTTTTACCATATCAGGATCATTATGAAGATCAAAATTTTGCTTGCAGACGATCACAAACTAATCAAAGACGGTCTTCGCGCTCTGATTGGCAATGAAGAAGATATGGAAGTTGTGGTAGATGCCCTGAATGGTCGTGATGCTGTGTCTCTTGCTAAAGTCTATAACCCCGATATTATTATAATGGACATCAACATGCCTGATCTTAACGGCATTGATGCCACAAAAATGATCCTTGAAGAAAACCCTGATGTCAAAGTCATTGCTCTTTCCATCCATTCAACCACCAAATTTGTTAAAGAAATGTTAAAAGCCGGGGTTTCAGGTTATCTTGTCAAACATTGTGCCTATGAAGAGCTTGCCAAAGCCATACGCATTGTCATGAACGGCAAACAATACTTAAGCTCTGAAATAGTTGGTGTAGTCATGGATGATTATGTTTCAAATTTTTCATCAAATAAAGATTCTGTTTTTTCAAATCTTACCCCAAGAGAGAGAGAAATCCTGCAGCTTGTTGCCGAAGGATTAAAATCAGATCAGATTGCAGACCGCCTTTTTATCAGTACCAAAACCGTATCGTCCCACCGTCGAAAAATCATGAAAAAGCTCAACCTTAACAGCATAGCTGAACTCACCCGCTATGCAATAAGCGAAGGACTGGTCTCTCAGGAGTATTGATAAGGTAATTTTTTTTCCTTGCAATTTTTTTAGTCACTTGTCAGATTTGGAAACCACTAAAACCCGCATTTCTACCAATAGTTTTAATTTT
>JBDLIV010000549.1:0-1593 GCA_039714675.1 Thermodesulfobacteriota bacterium | reverse complement strand
AATTTTATGTTTCCATGAAAGTGTAATTTTTTTGCCGTCAAGCGCATACGTTAAATCAAAAGGAGCTGCTATCTGCTGTCCTTTGATTTCAGGAGGCAGCGGCGGTCCTTTTTTCCCGCATCCGAAAAAAACAGATAAAATTGCAATGGAGAGTATTATTGAAATTTGAATTGCAATTTTTTGAATTTTCATTTCAGTCCAACTCCTCCATGGCTCTTTTTACTGCCTGTTTAACATTATCAAAACCTGTTCCCCCGAAAGAAATCCGTCGTGAAATCATTTTTTCAATGGTAATAAACTCATAAACATCCTGCTCTATCAAGGCACTTAAATTCTTAAACTCTTCAAGGCTCAAATCATCTAACTCTTTTTTCTGATCCTGAGCAAAGGCAACTGCCCGACCTGCAACTGAGTGTGCCTCTCTGAAAGCCATACCCTTTGAAACAAGATAGTCAGCCAGGTCGGTTGCATTTAAAAAACCTGTGGTGCAGGCATTATACATTTTTTTCTTATGAACTTCTATATTCTCAAACATCCTTGTATAAACCTCACTGCAGATTTTAAGAGTATCAACCGTATCAAACAAAGGCTCTTTATCTTCCTGCATATCCTTGTTATATGCAAGAGGCAGTGACTTCATAAGAGTAAGAATGGATACAAGATTACCCACAACTCTACCGGTTTTACCCCTTACAAGTTCAGCTGCATCAGGATTCTTTTTTTGAGGCATAATGCTTGACCCAGTGGTAAAAGCATCTGATATCGTAATAAAGGAAAATTCTGAAGATGACCATAGAATCATCTCCTCACTAAGCCTTGAAAAATGAATCATGGCTATTGAAGCGTGGGAGATAAACTCCATTACAAAGTCCCGATCTGATACAGAATCAATGCTGTTATCTGAAACCTTTGAAAAAGAGAGCACCTCTTTTGTAAACTCACGGTTCAATGGATAAGTAGTGCCGGCAAGAGCGGCTGTTCCAAGTGGCATAACATCAATTCTTTTAAAACAATCTTCAAATCTTTGGATATCTCTTTTAAACATTTCATAATATGCAAGAAGATGATGGGAGAACAACACTGGCTGAGCTCTTTGAAGGTGGGTGTATCCAGGCATTATCACATCAAGATGGATTTTGGCCATTTTTACAATGGATTTTTGAAACCCATATAAAAGATCAATAATAACCCTTGTCTCTTTTTTCAGATAAATTCTTACATCCAGGGCAACCTGGTCATTTCTGCTTCGTCCAGTATGCAGTTTTTTTGCAACATCCCCTGAAACTTTGCCAAGAGCATCTTCAATATGCATGTGAATATCTTCGAGGCCTGCTGAAAACTTGATTTCACTGTTCTCAATCTGCTTTTTCACCTTGCCAAGCCCTTTAATCAGGGTATCTGCTTCACTCTCAGTAATAATGGATTCTTTTGCCATCATTTTCAGATGGGCAATGCTGCCTTCAATATCACTCTCATAAAGACGTTTGTCCACATCAATGGATGCATTGAATTTTTCCATCAGCTCGTCAGTGCTTTGGGAAAATCTTCCACCCCATAATTTTTCACTGCCTTTGTCCATAACAGCATCTTCCT
>JBDLIV010000548.1:0-1594 GCA_039714675.1 Thermodesulfobacteriota bacterium | reverse complement strand
TTTTTGTTGATTAATTTGAATGAGTATATCAGTATCAAAAAATCCAAGTCCTAAATTCTTTGCAAGTATGATTCCGGTTGTGCTTTTTCCAGCACCAGGCATCCCAATAAGTGTTAAATTTGTTTTCATATAGTATTTCCCTTAAAGAACAAATAGATGACAAAAATCAGTAATGTCCAGTTAGTTTATACGACATAGAACCATTATTGAATAACACGAAATAAGAACTCAAGCATTTGTCAAGGATACCCCCGAAACTGCCGTGTTGCTTTTTTAGACTTTGAACCAATAGTTCAAGGTGGGTGTCCAGTATTACCTTTAGGCTTTTCCTTACCAGCTGGAACTAAGCACACCAGTAAAAGTGTGGACTCCCTTTGTATAATGCTTAGAGCAAAGACTGTCTCACAATCACGAGCATTCCAGAGGGTGAATCAACTTTATAATAGTTGTACTTATCTAAAATAACGCCTGATCTTACTGTATGGCTTATTCCATTTTAAAGGATACTTTTAATTTGGTACGGTAACCAACGATCCTGTTATCCTCCAAACGCATATCCATCATAACAACCTCAGCTACACGCATATCACGAATAGACTTGTCAACAGCTGCAACAGCTACCTTAGCAGCATCTTCCCAAGAAGTTTCAGAAAATCCTACGACTTCAACTATCTTATAAACGCTATCTTCCATGACAATCTCCTTTCAAAGGTTATAGTAAACTCAAAAACGAGTTTGTTGCATTTTTAGACGTCAAAAAATCTTTGCAACATTTGATTGATAATACAAATATTCAATCTTTTTGTATACTTGTTTTAAATTTTTTTTCTGTTAAATTTAGTAGGATAATCTTTTAAAGGCGATTATTTTCACTTATTTTTTGAACACAGGCCACACAGAATTTTGATTCAGGCATGATCAAGAGCCGTTTAAACGGAATGGGTTCTTCGCAATTATTGCACATGCCGAATTCAGGGTTATCCAATTCATTAACAGATTGTTTCAATATTTCTAAAGTCTGCTTTGCTTTTTCAAAAGATGCTTCATTTATGCTTTTAGAGTTGATAGCTTCCATACGCGTCAGGCGACCAATGGCATTGTCAGGAGATACAGGTTTTGAAAGATTTTTAAAAGTTTCAACCTGCTGTTTCAAGTCTTGGATTTTCTGGTGCATGATCTTTTTTAATTTTTGTTTTTCTTCTGGATTCATGATTTCTTCTTTTTGTATAATTATTCAGGCAGTTTCCCCTTTAATAAATCCCCGAGCCCGGCAAATGGGTTGGCCCCGCCGCCACTTTCTGATGAAATATCCGGCACATCCTGGTCAAGGGCATCGGACACCTGATCCCGTGAGTGTTCATTGTCGTGGCAATAAATACACAAAAGCTCCCAGTTACTGCCATCGGGCGGATTGTTGTCATGATTGTGGTCTTTATGGTGAACAGTCAATTCATGCAAGCGTTTCCCTTCAAATTCACGCCCGCAATGGCCACATATCCAGGGGTAAAGCTTTAGTGCTTTTCCTCTGTAAGTATTTTCCCGGTCATTTTTCAAGCGAAGTGCTTCTGTGACAGTCAGATTGGGGTTGTTTCCG
>JBDLIV010000547.1:0-1598 GCA_039714675.1 Thermodesulfobacteriota bacterium | reverse complement strand
CCGATCACAGGAATCTGCTTTTGCCTTTGTACAGCATGTAAATCACCTGCATCATCCAGGATATGGATGGTGCGGCTGTACCGGCCATCCCGTCTGATATACTCCTTTCCTTCAAGAGTTTTCATGGTCTGGGCAACTGCTGCATGACTGATATCAAGATCAGCTGCAGCTTCACGCAGAGTGGGAGAAACAGCGTTATCCTCAATTTTTTGTTTCAGGTAATCAAGAACCTTTTGCTGATTTTTTGTGAGCATCTGTCGCATATTAACAATATATATAATATTTTATATTTTAAATGTCAATATAAACGTAAATGATTTGTAAATAAAAATCATGAACAAAATAGAGAGAATTTTAAGCAAGGTTCTTTAAGCTATCATAACCTGATAATCTCAAAATCCTGGTTACAGAATCCCATGAATTTTATCAGATCTTTTGAAGTGATTGTTGTTGTGGCTGTATTTTCAAGGGGATGGAAATTAAGAAGATCATTCTCCATCATCTCTTCATCAAGCACCACTTTAATTTTGTGATCTCCTGTATTGATAACAGCAAAAGGAGTTACTGCTCCCGGGATTACTCCAAGAACCTGGTCAAGAAGTTCTGGTTTGCCAAAGGACATATTTTTAGCACCGATTTTTTTTGCCACATCCTTGATTTTAATTGATTTGTCACAAAGGGTGACAATAAGAAACATATTTTTCTTTTTATCTTTGAAAAACAGATTTTTACTATGGACACCATCAATGCCTTCTTTGTGCTGATCAGCTTCTTCAACAGTAAATACTGCAGGATGTTCATGGTTTATATATTCAATACTGTTCTGCTCTAATACATTTAAAAGTTCTTCCTGGGTTTGTAACATAGTTTCCTCTCTATTTTGGATCAAGGTTAAATAAGATATCATTTTCCAGATAAACCTGTTCAAGCTGTTTCTGATAATTTTCCAGGTCTTCACCTCTTTTATTTGCCAGCTCCTGAACAAGGTATTGAATCACTGCAAGCATGCCTGACACATTGCCGATAAAAGGGATGGATCTTGATGGTACCACAAGGGATATATCTGCAAATCCTGCCACAGGGCAGATATTTGAATCTGTCATGGTTAACAGAGTATGGCTGCTTCTCCAAATCATCCTTGCAAGTTTTATCAGTTCATTGGGGTATCTTGTTGTGGTAGTAAGGATCACAAGGCTTTTAGAGTTTGCATTGGCAAGCATATCAATGGATGCACTGTCACTGCCCTTTAAAATATGAATTCCTTTTCTGATTTTGGTCAAAGACCAGCCAAGATAATATGCATATGTATAGGAGAGTCTTGAACCGACCACGTAAACGGTATGGGCCCTGTCCAGCTCATCAACAAACTCATTCATGGTTTCAACACTGATATTTTCATACAGATGTTGAAGATTTCCCACTTCCTCTAAAATACCTCTGTGAAGTCTGTCTGCTCCATGCTCTTTAATACCTTTAATATCAGCTCTTTCAGGCAGTGAAAGACCAGTGTTTACAAAATCTTTTAATGCATTCTGAAAATCTGAATACCCGTCATAACCAAGTGTACTGACAAATCTGACAACTGTTGCTTCACTGAT
>JBDLIV010000546.1:0-1600 GCA_039714675.1 Thermodesulfobacteriota bacterium | reverse complement strand
AATGCGATCTTGAATACCTGCCGGATGATTATAAAACAATGAAAGAAATTCTGGTACAGGAAAAAGAGATCTGGGAAGAGAGAGATATACTGATAGAAGAGAATTCAAAATATTATCTGAACCAGATAGAACTGATGATCTGGACATATAAAAACAGAGGAGAGAGGAATAACCAGATGATTTTACAGGTGGGACAACCCTCTGATATGGTTCTTCTTGATCCGCCCTGCCTTAGACACATTGATACAAGAATCCAGGATGGGAAACTTCACTTTTTCCCATATTTTCGATCATGGGATCTGTTTGGCGGGTTCCCAGCCAATCTTGCAGCCATAGAAATGATGAAACAATATTGTGCTGACCAGATCGGGGTTGAAAACGGTGAAATTATTGCATCGTCCAAGGGACTTCATATCTATGATTATGTTTTTGAAATTGCTGAAGCCATAAGAGGCCGTTCCATGGATGAATTCAGGGAAATGATTTAATAAAAACTGTTTTGCCCGTATGATTGTATGATTTTCTCTTTTTACAACTTTTTTACAACTTCTTTACCAGCCCATGACATATCAAACTATTTATCCTTGTATAGTTTGTTTAAAGCATTACAAAAATTTGAATGCTTAAAACAAACTAAAACAAGGAGATAAATCATGACACATTCAAAAAAACACTGTTTTTCGACAATTATTTCATTTCTTGTAATACTGGTTGTTTTTTCTCTGGTCACAGGAACAGCATGGGCAAAAATTGATCATGGTAAAGTAATATGCAGTATTGAGACTGACAGGAGTGTCCTGCCGGCAGGAGATTCCCAGACAACTATACTCAAGATAACCCTTGATGCACCTGCTGTACCAGTCAATATTAAAAGACCGGCAGTTAATCTTTCTCTTGTTCTGGATCAGTCAGGTTCCATGAACGGAACCAAGATACAAAAAGCTAAGGCAGCTGCCATTGAAGCTTTGACCCGGCTCGGGCTGCAGGATATTTTTTCTGTAGTGGTTTATGATTCAAATGTTAATACCATTGTTCCTGCCCAGAATGCCAGGAATATCCAGAGTATTATCAACACTATCCGGCAAATTCGTGCAGGAGGCAGCACAGCGCTTTTTGGCGGTGTCAGCCAGGGTGCTGCTGAAATACGTAAAAACCTTGAAAATGATTTTGTCCACAGGATTATTCTTCTCTCTGACGGATTGGCAAATGTAGGCCCAAGGATGCCAAATGATCTTGGAAGACTTGGTGCAGCTTTGATTAAAGAGAATATTTCCGTGACAACCATAGGAGTTGGAACAGATTATAATGAGGATCTCATGGCACAGCTTGCCCAGAAAAGTGACGGCAATATATATTTTGTTGAATCAGGAGTTGATCTGCCGCGGATTTTTGCAGCAGAGCTCGGGGATGTCCTTAATGTTGTTGCTAAAAAGGTAAAAATAACCATTACACTGCCGGATAATATAAAGCCGGTCAATATTATTGGCAGAGAGGGCAGAATCCGCGGCAACAGGATTGAGCTATATATGAATCAGCTTTATGGAAACCAGGAAAAATATGCTCTTATTGAAGTGAATCTTCCTGAATCACAACCGGGAGC
>JBDLIV010000545.1:0-1602 GCA_039714675.1 Thermodesulfobacteriota bacterium | reverse complement strand
GTGTTTATAGTGTTTTTGTTGTTTTTATATAAAAAAATAACAACCTGAAAATTTTAATGCTAATTTGCTGGAGGGGATTCTGGGAATTTGAATCCATTCTTGATTATAAACGGCTCTTTGCAACCCTGAAGCAACTCTGGCAGCCTTTCACAGGGAGGAAAATATATGGATTTAGAACAATACAAGCAGGTTATTTCAGATGCTGTTCAAAATGAAATTGAGGCAAAAGAGTTTTATGAGAAGATTTCCAAAAAGATAAAAGATGATTATCTCAAGGAGTTGTTTGAGGGTTTTGCAAAAGAGGAAGAGAATCATGAAAAGATTTTGACCAATATTTTAAATAAAGAGAAAATTCAAGCTTCCCAGTTTAACTATGAAACTGATTTCAAGGTTGCTGAAACCATTGAGATGCCAGAAGTGAATGAAAAAATGGATCTTAAAAATGCCATTGGCCTTGCCATGAAAAATGAAGAGATTGCCATGAAAAATTATACACTTCTTGCTGATTCCTGCGATGATCCTGAATTAAAAGCTGTTTTCCAAGATCTTGCAGCTATGGAGAGGGGTCATAAAAATAAGATGGAAGTACAGTTTGTTAATGTGGCTTTTCCAGAAGTGTGGTAGGGACACATTTATTAAAACTGACCTTTGAACAGTGCTTAAAGGAGGTATAAATTGCCCAAAACAATGACACAGGCGGATAATTTCTGGTACAGTATGGATGATTCTGTTAATCTGATGGTTATTACAGGTTTTTGGGAATTTGAATCCACTCTTGATTATAACCGGCTCTTTGCAACCCTTGAAGCAACTCTGGCAGCCTTTCCCAGGTTCAAACAAAAAGTTGTAATGCCTGCCTCGGGCTTTGGATTGCCAAAATGGAAAACAGATAAACATTATGACCTGAAATCTCATCTGCACAGGATGGCACTGCCTGATCCGGGAGATAAAAATGAACTTCAGGATATGATCAGTCAACTTATGACCACAGCTCTTGATCACAATAAACCACTGTGGGATGTGCATCTTATTGAAAATTATCAAAAGGGGTGTGTCCTGTTTTTCAGACTCCACCACTGTATTGCAGATGGTATTGCACTTATGCATGTTCTTCATTCAATGGCAGATACAGACCCTGATGCACCCTGGCCCGAACCCAGGGCCTTTGAGAAAAAAAAGATAGAGAGACAAACTCCTTTCTTCTCGTTTAATGCCATGATTTCATCTGCAAAGCAGAGATTTGAAAAAGGGCAGAAAATCAGCAGAACAATTGTTAAAGAGATAAAAAATATTTCATCCAATCCTGAATCACTGAAGTTCATGGTCAAACTTGCAGCAAAACTGCCTTCAGATATTGGAGCAGTGCTCTCAAAATATACAATCATGAAAGCTGATCCCAATACTGCTTTTAAAGGGAAACTCGGGGTGCAGAAAAGAGTTGTCTGGACTGATCCTATTCCCCTTGACAGGATTAAAGCTCTTGGTAAGGCAATCAGTTCCACTACTTTGAACGATGTGCTCATTGCAACTGTGACCGGATCCATGCGCAGATATTTAAAAACACGCAACACTCCAATTAATGAACTGGATCTTAGGGTAACG
>JBDLIV010000544.1:0-1603 GCA_039714675.1 Thermodesulfobacteriota bacterium | reverse complement strand
AAAGAGATATCAAACCTTATATTCAGGGAAGAGATTTATTGAAAATAGGGTTAAAACCAGGTAAGATTATTGGAAAAATGCTGGATAAGGTATTAAATGAAAAATTAGACGGAAAATTAAAAACCAAAAAAGAGGAGATAAAATTTGTAATAGAGTATGCAAAAAAAAATAAATTAATATGAGTCTATAATCATATTGGTTATTATTGAATTTTATCAAACAACTGCTGTATATATCACTTGATCATTTATATATCACCTGAAATAAATTTTATTATGCAATATCTTAAAGGATACCTTCCTTCAGCCCCTGTTTGCAGGATACTCTAATTTGTCGCTAAAAAGTATGTGTCATTTAATACTTCAATATTTAGATATGAAGTTTGATTTTTTTTGTCTAATAAGGTATGCCAGTTATTTTTAATGCCATAATGATTATATCAGGAACTATTTAATATGAAAAATGCAGATTTTTTAACCGGTATTACAACAAGCGGAACCCCTCATCTTGGGAATTATGTCGGTGCCATACGACCGGCAGTTGAATCCAGTAAAAACAGAGAAATTATGTCCTATTATTTCCTTGCTGATTATCATTCTCTCATTAAAAACAATGACCCTAAGTTAAGAAAACAATCTACACTTGAAATTGCAGCTGCCTGGATTGCCATGGGCTTGGATTATGAAAATTGTGTGTTCTATCGTCAGTCTGATATTCCTGAAATACCTGAACTGACTTGGATTTTAACCTGCCTTGCTGCCAAAGGCCTGATGAACAGGGCACATGCATATAAAGCTGTTACAACACAAAATGTGGAATCAGGACAAAAAGATCCAGATAAAGGGATAACCATGGGACTTTTTTCCTATCCAATTCTCATGGCAGCTGATATTTTAATGTTTAATGCCAGAAAAGTACCTGTAGGCAAGGACCAGGTGCAGCATCTTGAAATGACAAGAGATATTGCAGGTCGATTTAATCATGTTTATAAAAAAATATTTAATCTTCCCCAGGTTGTTGTGGATGAAAATTCTGCAGTTTTATCCGGTCTTGACGGCAGAAAAATGAGTAAAAGTTATAATAATTTTATACCTCTGTTTGATACTCAAAAACGCCTCAGAAAACAGATTATGAAGATAAAAACCAACTCTCTTGAACCTGAAGAACCCAAAGATCCTGAAACCTGTACTCTTTTTTCAATTTACAAAGCATTTGCCACAAATGCTCAAACAAAAGAGCTGGAAAAACGTTACAAAGCTGGCATTGCATGGGGAAAAATGAAACAGGAGCTTTTTGAATATATTAATGAAATACTTAAAAACCCAAGAGAAAAATATATTGAGCTTATGAAAAATCCTGGTGATATAGAACAAATACTTGAAAAAGGAGCAGTCAAAGCAAGACAATTTTCCGTCCCGTTTCTTGATAAAATTAGAAAAACCATTGGCATTCAATCACTGAGTTCTTAAGCTTAATCAAGCCGTGGAGCGGAAGTTCTTATTTATAAAATTGGTACTATCCGGTTAATTGTTCAATCTCTTTTTGGGTTAAATAACGCCACTTCCCCTCTTTTAAATTACCAAGATTGATATTGGCCATCCTG
>JBDLIV010000543.1:0-1606 GCA_039714675.1 Thermodesulfobacteriota bacterium | reverse complement strand
TAATAAAACAGTTTTAGATCGAGTGGTACAAAGGATTAGAGAGCTGCCGGAAGCCACGGTAACTATTGTGGGGCATTCTGATATAATTGGTAAAGAAGAGTATAATGTTTTACTCTCTTTACGCAGAGCAAAAGCGGTTTATAACGATGTGATAGAGAGTAATGTCTCTTCGCCGGAGCGCATAGTTTTCAGAGGGGATGGACCCCATTATCCTCCCTATGATAACTCTACAGCCGAAGGAAGATCCTTTAACAGGACAGTAATAATTACCATAGAGTATGAAGCAAGTTGATTGAGTTTGTAAATACAAAAGACCTTTGAGGATTAAATAAACTCTTCAAAGGTCTTTTATTGGGTAAAAACAGGCCGGGCTGTTATTATCTGATTAATGATGGATTCTTTGACTGTGAGTGTAAATATTAAACCGGTTACTCCTTGCAAATCCGATCATGGTCAATCCCGCCTCATTGGCAAGTTCCACGGCAGAAAGAGTAGGGGCTGCATTGGAAATAACAATGGGAATACCTGTTTTAATTATTTTGCCGATGATTTCCAGGGACATTCTGCAACTTAAGGTTGCAATCTTGTTTTGTGTCTCAACACCATTTAAAAGAGTGTCTCCTGCAAGTTTATCAAGGGCATTATGCCTGCCAATATCTTCATAATAAAACAGGATTTTGGATGGATCACACAGCCCTGCACTGTGTACAGCACCGGTTTGACGAAACAGCAAGGAGTGTTCCTGGTGCATTTTAATCAAAGAGAGCACCTCTCCATAGGTGATGGAGATCATATCATTGGGGTCAGAAGATAAAATTATTCTCTTCTCCTGCAAAAGTGTTCCTCCGGAAGATCCTTTTATATGGTGTTCTGTTTTATATTTGTTTAATCTTTCAAAGGCGTTATCATTTAATTTTATATGACACTCTTTTTTCTCTTCATAAAAAATAATATCTTGAATGTCTCTTTTTTTGTGAACAATGCCCTGGGTCAATAAAAACCCTGCTGCAAGGGCTTTAGGGTGTGTCATGGTGAACACCATTTCAAAGTTTTTTTCACTGTTGATATAAATTTTAAGGATATCTTCATTAATAATATTGTCTTTAATCCTGACTTTTTTACCCTCTTTTATTCTTGTGATATCAAGTTGTTTTATTATCCTGCTGTTTTCCATATCAAATCCATTTACAAGCGTGTTAAAATGATTGTAGCCAGGTACTATCTATATTACATATCATTTGATAGTGCAATTTGGCTTATCAGTCAACAGGCTGTTCTGTAACAACCTGTAAAATGAAAACAGTGGTATCTACTGTGAATATATTTAAAATAAAAATGAATTTGCATTGAACAATTTTATAATATAGTGTTGTTAAGTTTAATGCTGAAAATGAAAAATTTAAAATGTGCTGATAAAATGATGAAGAAAGAAGACAAAAAATTTCAATGGCTGCTGAATCCAAACTGGCATGGAATTTATCAGAACACCCCTGTGCTGCTGCTTGCTCTGATTATTGGTGTGCTGGGCGGTTATGGAGCGGTTCTTTTTCGCTTTATTATAAAAGGGGTTCAGTTTGCTTTTTATCAGCACTCTGTGGATTTTCTT
>JBDLIV010000542.1:0-1606 GCA_039714675.1 Thermodesulfobacteriota bacterium | reverse complement strand
TTTAGATATTCCTTAGTCAGAGGGTGGATAAGATATGCAAACCGGTTAACACGTTTATTTTGCTCAAAGGGATAAATAATAGTGGGATCCAACCTCTGCTCACTGATAATTTCAAGAAGATCCTCTTTATTGCTCTCTGCAATATCCATGGCTGCCATCATCAATGCTTCAATCACAACACCTTCTACAACCTTATCAATGAGTTTTGGAGTAGTATCTATAATTGTGGAGACTTCCATGTCAGTTAAAAATTCAACTCTGTCATCATAGGCGGTTGTAGTAATTACTGTTTTCCCGGCAAGTTCCTGACCTGAAAAGACTTCAAGATACTCAAAAAAACCTTCGTGGGGAACAACAAGAACAGTGGCATTTTTGACTGCTTTTTTAATCAACCCTATATTCATGGCATTGATCTGTTTTTTCTTTGAAAGAACTTTGCCCATTGGCATTTTTTTTAAAAAACTATGGGCTTTTTGTGCATAAAGCTTCAGCTCTTTCATGGAATTTAATAATTTTGGGATCCCGTCTTCAAGAACAGGGTCTGCAAAGACCATGTTATCAGTAAATTCTGACATGACTGATGCAATTGTAGAGCTTGTCATTCCGGAAAAAAACATAACCCTGGCATTGGTAAAATAGCTATCTCCCAATTGAAATTGAATATGGCGCAGACTCCACTCCTGGCTGACTTTATACAAGGTTTCCCCGGTGGCAACCAATGTCTGTAAACGTTCACACAAATCAAGAAGAGCCTTGGTCGCAGGATCTGTCACCTCTTTCTTTCCAAAGGTTGAAGGATATTTAATGCCGCTCACGCAAAGGACATCTGCTTTTTTATTCCATTTAAGCAAAAGGTCTTCTGCAAGCTCAAGGTCATTATCTGTTCCAAACCGCTGAATGGAAAATTTTTTACCTGAAAATTGTGTTTTAATTTGATAATTTTCATTCTCAGGTCCAAGACTGATGTTAATGATCTGTTTCAAATTCATCCTCCTCAAATCACCCCATGGTTTTTCAGTTTAAGTAATTGTTCAACTTTGTGCTGTTCAATCATGCATTCACATGATCGTGCATTTCAGCTTTAGGGAAATATACCCTTACCTCTTTTTCAATCTTTTTTCCAATTTTACTTCGAGCTATTTTCATATTGTACCGTACCTGTAGATTAAGCCAGAATTCCGGTTCCATATTAAAATATTTACCAAGCCTCAATGCAGTATCAGCGGTTATTTCTCTTTTACCATGGATGACCTGGCTGACACGATTTGCCGGCACTTTAATATCTTTTGACAATTGAGTTTGGGTGATATTCATTGGTTTTAGAAACTCTTCCAATAATACATCGCCCGGTGTAATCGGAGATAATGTTTTTGTCATGGCTTCACCCTTTATGATAATCAACAATTTCCAGCTGGCTTGCATTTCCTTTGTCCCATACAAAACAGACACACCATTGATTATTAATTCTAATGCTGTGTTGACCCTCTCTATTCTCCTTTAATTGTTCAAGTCTGTTGCCTGGAGGAATCTGTAAACTGTTTAATGATTCAACAGCGTTCAAAACTTCAAGCTTTATTCGTGCAATTTTAGAAACACTTCTGAATTT
>JBDLIV010000541.1:0-1613 GCA_039714675.1 Thermodesulfobacteriota bacterium | reverse complement strand
TTTTTAAACTTTTCAAGATCATTACCATAGAATTTTTTAAACTCTTCAAAGGTTGCAATGTCATTCTGATCTGCGTCTATACGTGTAAAACAGATATGATCTTCGCCTGAATCACTTGCAAAACAAAATGAAAGAGGAGATATTAAAGTGAATAATGCTATGCTTAAAATTATATATTTTTTCATTCTATTCATTTCCTGTTAAGTTATTGTGAATTCTATTCTGCATCTTATATCAAAAATATGTACAAAGTGATAGCCAAATCACATCCAATTAGTCAACAAACGATGGATTAACTCTTTGATACTCCTTCGGATATCGCCAAACCAAAAAACTGGAGTGTCTTTTCAGAGTTTTGCCATGTCAGGCTCATCTTGATACAGACGGGTCAGTTTCAGGTCGTCAAGGATAAGGAGCACGCATGGTACAATTATTGATGCCAGCAGTGTAGCCGATATCAGACCAAAAGCAATGCTTGCAATAAGCGGGATTAAGAACTGTGCCTGCGTACTCGTCTCTGTCAATAGTGGCAGTAAACCTGCAAAAGTTGTTAATGATGTGATAAAGATTGCCCTGAAGCGGTCACGCACTGCCTCCCTACAGCTCTCCATGAGACTTACGCCTTTGGAAATATTTTCTTTTATAAAATTGACCAGAAGAATGTTGTCATTGACAACAATGCCGGCAAGGGTTGCAAAACCAACCAGACTCGGAATCGTTAGATCGATTCCCATCCCCAGATGCCCCCATACCACACCGATCCATCCCATCGGTATTGCCAGAAGAACAGCAAGAGGCTGAGTAAAACTTCTGAAGAGAAATGCTAATATAAGATAGATACCTATAATGCCAAGGGCGAAAAAAGAGCGCAGTGATGAGCCGGTATCGGCACTCTCCTTGTCCTGTCCCTGGGATATAAAACCAACTTCTGGAAACTTCTTGTGAATTTCCGGAACAAATTCTCTATAAAACTGCTGCATTATCTCATGGGCATTGGCAATACGGGTATTGATATTTCCCTGAACTGTGACGGTATTCATACCATTGATCCGGTTGATTCGCGAAAAAGTCTGCTTCTGCTTAAAGTCAGCAATACTCGATAAGGGCACAAGGGTGCCATTTGATGCTGTCACCGCAAGATCACGCAACCCTTCAAGGCTTGCCTCGCTGGTAAATTCATCCAGCTTTATGGCAATATCAACGAGCTCTCCTTCCTGAAAAACCGTTAGATCAGTGTTCCCTTTAACTGCACTGCGCAGTGTTTGTCCTATCTGTGCTGCATTAACACCCATCACGCCTGCTTCATCTTTCAATGTCACATGAATTTCAGTTCTGCCAAAACGTATATCATTTGAAAGGTTGAAAACACCATCAAACCTTTTGAGCCACTTGATCAGCGAACGGCTCACTTTATTCAGTTCCTGCAGGGAACTTCCCTGAACACGAATATCTATACCATTGCCTGCAATGCCACGCTCCTTATCGGTAAATTTCAGTGAAACAATATCCGCTGTAGGACCAACCTTTTTTTTCCAGCTTTGAACCAGATATTTGATACTTTCCTTTCTGAATTGGGCAGGAAGAAGATCTGCACTTACCGTTGCCATGTGCGG
>JBDLIV010000540.1:0-1615 GCA_039714675.1 Thermodesulfobacteriota bacterium | reverse complement strand
GCTGTCAGTGTTCCAAGATTCTGGCCGGAAAAAATATGCTGGCTTTTATCAGATGAGTATTTTAATGCCAATATGGGGCATGTCAGGATATATAGAAAAAATTCCTTGATAAAAAATATTGAATCATTTGGTGTTAAACTCTTTGCCTTGCATCATGCTCACAGTATCCATGCGCCGTACTGGTGGCTTAAATGTCTGGTGGGACCCGGCAGAACAGATTCAAAACTCGTAAATCTTTATCACAAACTACTTGTATGGGATTTGATGAAAAAACCAAAATTAACTTCCTTTATTGATAAACTGCTTAATCCCATCCTTGGGAAAAGCCTGGTCCTCTATTTCAAAAAATCATAAAAAATGATAAGTAGAGATATGAGGTTTGAGATTAGAAAAAGGCAGTGTCAACTGTTTAACCCTCATATAATAATGGAAATTTTAATGAGAATCAAAAATTATAAATATGGAAAAATTTTTAAATAACTCAGCAGCCTGTCGACAGGTTTTTTTGCTTTTACTTATATTGTTAACCCTTGCCATGACTCAATCATGTGTTACAACAAAAAAGACAATCATGAGACAGGATCCTTTAATTGGTAAAATAATAAATACAAAAACAGGCCGGGCAACTGATTTTAGCTCTTTGATAAAAGATATAA
Source organism: Thermodesulfobacteriota bacterium (assembly GCA_039714675.1). Classification (GTDB taxonomy): domain Bacteria; phylum Desulfobacterota; class Desulfobacteria; order Desulfobacterales; family Desulfobacteraceae; genus Desulfobacula. The sequence goes on along the minus strand of JBDLIV010000540.1, from coordinate 959 downwards.
GCTCCCATGATGTTATTTATTTTTCTGAAAAACACGACAACCCTGAACATCATAATATCCAGCAGATAATAATTCATGGTTTGATTGAAAGCAGCATCCAGCCAACCGTGGGGTTTGAATTCTTTTCCATGGATGATACTCCTGACCTGCTGAATTTTATTGACTCAGGTAAGGTTGACCACCCTGAAAAAATAGAAAAAATTATAGAAGCTGATCTGAGAAGAAAACTTGGCTGGGACAGTCAGTCAGATAAAATGTGGAAATACTATTTTGATCTTCTAACCATTGCAAAAGAAGAAAACCTGAAGGTTGCAGGGATTGACCTTCCAACCACCCTGAAAAAAAGAGTTACACGCAAAGGCATTGATAATATCTCTCCCATTGAAAAGGATATGATTTTTTCAACCCATCTATCTGATAAAGCATATAAAGATTATATGTTGTCCATATTTAAAGCTGTCCACTGTGGTATGGGAAATGAACAGATGCAGTCAAGATTATATGATACCTGGACAGCAAGAAATGATAAAATGGCGCTCTCCATTACTCAACTTGCCAAACATGGCAATGGACCTGTTGTAGTTATAATTGGAGGAGGGCATACTGAGTATGGTCTTGGAGTAATAAGCAGGGTCAGAGAGATTGACAAAAATATTACACAAGTCAACATTGCACTGCAGGAAATCAGTGTAAAACCATCAAACTTGTCAGAATATACTCAACCCCTTGAACTTAAAGGCTTTAAAAAAAGGCCTCCAGCAGATTTTTTGTGGTTTACCCAGAGGGTCTCCTATAAAGATCCCTGCAAAGAATTTAAAAAATCTTTACAAAAAATGAAAAGCGTTCATAAAAAAAAATAAATCATGGGTTTAATTTTCAGCCTTAAAAATATTTCTAAAACCTATGGAGATGATACACTTTTTCAGGATCTTTCCATTGATTTTAAATTAAATGAACAG
>JBDLIV010000539.1:0-1615 GCA_039714675.1 Thermodesulfobacteriota bacterium | reverse complement strand
TTCATGGGCCCATGGATTAAAAAGCTTTTGCAGGTGCTGCAAAAATTGATGCTCTATTCAGGAGTGCTCTAAATTGCTGAAAAGAGTGCTGATAAAAGGATAAATACTGTTATTATCAAAGCTATGGGCTCTTTCAGGTGGGATTGGATGAATCGGTTTAGAGGAAAGAAGATAACACCGGAACCAAGTCCGCTGAAAAATCCTAAGATGTGAGCCCATACATCTGTGTTCTCTCCCTGGCTTAACATGGCAACAAGTGTGGCACCGGCAAAGAGAGGCATAAGCTTATTAAGGGTAACAGCTCTCTTATCTTGAGTTATCTGGAAAGCTGCAAGAAGGCCTGCAGCTCCCATGACTGCAGTGGATGCACCAATTGAAAGATGAGCTGTCTGGTATAGGTGGGCATTTAGAAGATTACCAATAGTTCCTGTAAACAACAGCATAAATGATCCTGTTCCGAAGCCGGCAATGGAAATTACAGGTGCTGCAAAAATGAGCATGCCGACAATATTCCCCACAAGGTGCCGTACATCAGAGTGTAAAAAAAGAGCTGTAATTGCTCTGTATGTTTCACCCTGGAGGATAAAAAGGGCTGAGGCACCATATTTTAATATCATGGCTTCATGGATATTGTAATAAACAGACACTGTATGTATAAGAGAAAGCAGTCCCATGATGAAAAAAGCTGTATATGATTTAAATGAAGATATTGGAAAGGCTTGCAGCTGCTGCTTGAGTCTGAAAAATCTATTCTCTTTTTTGTAGGCTTCAACCATTAAGAGTGCTTCTTTTTCATCACCGGGATTGATTAGAATATCAAACAGACTGTTTTGTCTCTCTATCCTTGTTTCAATGTTCTGGCTTGTTAGAATAAGAATGATCAGATCTGCTTTTTTTGCAGGAAGAGAGGTAAATAATTTTTTTAATTCTCTGGTCATGTTTGAATGATCTTGACCTTTTATTACAAGGGTTTTAATAAAATTAATAAATAAGTAGCATTTTTAATATATATATGAATGCCAGGAGAAAATAAATATGCAAATAATCAGATTTAAAAGTGATGATAATAAAATTTATACAGGGTGTGATTTTGATAATAACAGTGCATCTGTGATTGAGGGAGATATTTATACTGATTTTGTCAATACAAAAAAACGAAAATCTGTTGAGAAAATTTTAACACCGATTATACCCACGGTTATCTTCTGCATTGGATTAAATTATAAACTTCATGCAAAGGAAACAGGACTTGATCTTCCTAAATATCCAATTGTATTTATGAAAAATCCAGGTGCAGCAGCAGGTCATCTTGATGATATTATTATTCCCTCTTCATGTGCTAAGGTTCCTGAAGTGGATTATGAGGCAGAACTTGCCGTGGTCATAAAAAAGAGTGCAAAAAATGTTCTGCCTGAAAATGCCCTTGATTATGTTCTCGGATACACTTGCGCCAATGATATCTCTGCAAGAAGATGGCAGATGCATGCAGGCGGTAGTCAATGGATAAAGGGTAAAAGTTTTGATACCTTCTGTCCATTTGGACCCTGGATTGTGACCACAGACGAGCTTGAAGATTGTGATAATCTTGCCCTTGAATGTATACTGAATGGTAAAA
>JBDLIV010000538.1:0-1621 GCA_039714675.1 Thermodesulfobacteriota bacterium | reverse complement strand
TGATAAACTATACAATCACTATTTTGATTCGACAGGTTGTTACATAATGAAAATTTTTTCAAGTTCAAGGCGGAAAATAAATTTGACCACAGGCATACATGAAGTATTCCGAGGATCAAATTTATTTTTCCAACGTAGAAATTGGGAAAATTGGCGTTGTGTAACAGCCTGTCGAGTTTATAATTGAGATTCAAAATGAATGCAAGGAGTGTTTTAAAGGTATGAAAGAAATTTTCAAAGAGATTATCAAAATCAATATGATGGAAGAGGCTTCAGAAAAGGAAGAGTGTGCCAGAAACTTGTTTGAGAGGTTAAATTCCATGGAATTACCCCAATATTTTAACTGGACTGCTGATATATTTGAAGATCTTCACGTCAAGGAGAACCCTGATAAAAATGCTTTGACCTGGACAGATCTTGATACGCTGGAGACCAAAACTTTTTCCTATAAAACACTCTTAAATAAATCCAACCAGTTGATTAACCTTCTTATAAAGTCAGGGATTGATAAAGGGGATAATTTTTATATGATGAGCCCTATTCTGCCTGAAAACTGGTTTGCAACTCTTGCCTGCATAAAGAGAGGAATAATCAATATCCCCACGGCAACAACAATGACACAAAGAGAGCTGGAATTCAGGTTTGAAACCTATGTCCCCAAGGTTATAATGGCAGATGAAGAGTCTGCTGATCTGATTGATAAAGTTTTAAAAGATATAGAGACTGAACCAAAGCTCAAACTTGTTTTAGGGCAAAAAAGCGGCTGGGTATCATTTGACAGGATTGAAAATGAATCCTCTGAAGCTGAGAAAGCTAAAACAAAATCTGATGATACTCTTTTTTGTTTTTTTACATCAGGTACAACAGGACTTCCTAAAAGAGTGGCGCATACAGCCATATCATATCCTGTGGGTCATCTGTCAACAACTGTTATGGTTGGTTTAAAACCAGACGATATCCATAATAATCTCAGTGCACCTGGATGGTCAAAATGGGCATGGTCCAGCTTTTTTGCTCCATTTAATGTTGGCGCTGCCACAACCGGGTTTAAATTTTCACTTCTGGATGGCGAACAATACCTTGATGCAGTTTCAAGTCATAAAATAACAAGCTTTTGTGCGCCTCCCACTGCCTGGAGAATGTTTGTTAATATGAACCTTGATTCTTTTAGTTTTCCCTCTCTTAAGCAATGCATAAGTGCTGGAGAACCTCTCAATTCAGATGTAATTGGAAAATGGGAACAACACACCGCTACCCAGATCAGAGATTATTACGGCCAGACTGAATCCACTGCCATGGTTGGGAATCCCCCCTGGATAAAAGACAAAATGCGCCCAGGTTCATTTGGATTTCCATCTTTTATGTATGATATGGCTCTGGCAGATAATGAAGGCAATGAGATTACCAAACCTGACCAGCCTGGACATATTGTCATCAAACTTGACAAATGGCGCCCGCTTGGACTCTTTTCAGAATATATTGGCAGCCCTGAAAAAATGGGTTCTGTTTTTGTGGATAATTATTATTATACCGGGGATCGGGCATCCATTGATAAAGATGGATACTGGTGGTTTGTAGGAAGGGCTGATGATGTTATTAAATCCTCTGACTACAGGATTGG
>JBDLIV010000537.1:0-1622 GCA_039714675.1 Thermodesulfobacteriota bacterium | reverse complement strand
AGAAATTTCAGATGCCATGGAAAAAGTTTTTACAAGATTTGTTGCCACAACCCAATGTATTTCAGGAATATATGCTCAAGAGAGTTCTGATACTACCATAATTGATTCTCTAAGAAAACGCTGCGATGATTTTGAAAAGAAAACAGGACGAAGACCCAGAATTCTTCTGTCAAAAATGGGACAGGACGGTCATGACAGAGGTGTAAAGGTGATTGCAACAGCCTATGCTGATTTTGGTTTTGATGTGGATCTTGGACCAATGTTCCAGACCCCGACGGAAGCTGCCATGATGGCAGTTGAAAATGATGTTCATGTTGTTGGAGTATCAAGCCTTGCAGCAGGTCATAAAACTCTGGTGCCACAGGTTGTAGAAGAGTTGAAAAAACAGGATGCTTCTGATATTAAAGTTATTGTTGGCGGTATAATTCCTCCAGGGGATTATGAATTTTTGAAAAATGCAGGTGCTGCTGAGATTTTTGGCCCTGGAACTGTTGTTACAGATTCTGCGAACAGAACTCTTAATATCATAGGTGCGTAAGGTTGATGACTCAAAATAGCCCTGATGAGTTTGTAAAGGGAATTTCAAATGGCAATCGCCGCATGATTGCCAAGGCAATAACATTGATTGAAAGCAGGCTAAAAGAGCATCAAACAATTGCCTTCAAAGTCATGGAACAAATCCTGCCCAATACCGGCAACAGCATAAGGCTTGGTATCACAGGCGTGCCAGGGGTTGGTAAAAGTACATTTATTGAAAACCTTGGCGTTGCCCTGGCAGATATTGGTCATAAAGTTGCTGTGCTTGCCGTTGATCCAACAAGCCGGAGAAGCGGAGGCTCTATTCTTGGAGATAAAACAAGGATGGAAAAGCTTGCGGCTCACGAAAATGCTTTTATCAGACCTTCACCCGCCGGAGAAACCCTTGGAGGTGTTGCAGCAAAAACAAGGGAGATAATGCTGATCTGCGAGGCAGCCGGCTTTGATGTAATACTTGTTGAAACAGTAGGAGTTGGTCAGTCTGAAACAAGTGTCTCCTCCATGGTTGATTTTTTCCTGGTACTTATGCTTGCAGGGGCAGGAGATGAACTACAGGGCATTAAAAAAGGGGTTTTAGAACTTGCAGATGCCATTGCAATTAACAAGGCAGATGGAGATAATCTTAATGCAGTTGAAAAAGCAAAGCGAGATCTTGAAATTGCCATGCATTTGATCCAGTCAGAGTCTCCAAACTGGTCTACACCTGTTTTAAGCTGCTCCTCTGTAATTGAAGGCGGTACTAAAGATATCTGGGAAACCATACTTGACCATGAAAAAAAATTTAAAGCATCAGGAGAGTTTCTGCAAAAACGCAAAAAACAGTCTCTGGAGTGGATGTGGACCCTTGTTGAAGAAGGTTTGAAACAGCGGTTTAAGAATAATGAAAAAATAAACAAAAAAATACCTGCAATCTCAAACAGAGTTGAAAATGATAAAATTTCACCTACAGCAGCAGCAGAAGAGTTGCTGTCATATTTGTAAAATACATATGTCAATTTTACGGAGGAGATAATGAACTGGATAATCAACACCTTTGGAACATCCATTGGTAAAAAACTTTTAATGGCATTTTCCGGTGCCTGTTT
>JBDLIV010000536.1:0-1624 GCA_039714675.1 Thermodesulfobacteriota bacterium | reverse complement strand
AATTTGCTCTCCCTGATACCGATCTGATTTGAAAGAGCCTGTTTTGTAAAAAAACCAAAATTGGTTTTCCCTTCATATACTACTTTGCCATTGTTCAATAATTTTATATCAAAGTTCTGGATAATCATGCCGCCAGCCTTGGAGACATCAGTCATGCGGATTTTGACAGTAATTGTACCGCTATGCCGTGACAAAGATTGAATCAGCGTTGCCTTGCCCCCAAGATTTCGAAAATAAAGTCTTTCATTACTTTCAAGGGCAGAACCGGCATATGCTGCAAGCCAACCACAGGGTTGAAGTGCAATTTCAAGTAGAATACAAAATGGAATGGTGTCACTTCTGTTGGCTCTAAAATACCACTCATCTTTTGGGATATTATATTGAGTTTCAATCCAGCCGCCTGTTTCCATTTTCCATTGTGGATGATCAGCTTTAAGCACACTGTCCATGAAAAAATAGGGAGGTTTGGGAAGACGTGCAATTTGTCTTTCTTTATCAAATATTTTATATTTTTCTCCAAAGGCTTTGGAAGGCTTCCCTTGAGCAAAAGCAAGAATAGATTCTTTAGAAAAAAGAGGTCTTGCTTTGAATTTATCATTTAAAGATGGATCGGTAATTGCTTCAAATCCAGTTATGCTTGCCACGACCCTGTTTTTTTCATCAAGAAAAGTAAAGTAGCCACTGATTTTGGTTTTACTCTCTTTGTTGACTGTAAAAAGAATTTTAATATTACCTTTTAAGTCTTCAAAGGATGAGTACAGCCTCAGGTTTGCAATAAAACTTGGCAGGCAGACCTGTCCCATCCTTTCATAGGACCAGAGTATGGCTGCCTGGAAAGCAGCATCCAACATCATTGGTTCTATAGCCCATTTTGAACTGTAAGGTTTTTCAAACCATTGACCAGGGTCTGGAGACAAACTTGTGGTAACACCAATTCCCTTTTTTGAATATCCTTCAATGGACTGTATGCTTTGCAAAGCCTTTCCATGGAAGAGAATGCTCTCATAAGCCTGCTCAGGTGTTAGTGGATACGGTTTTAATTCCATAAAAGCTGCTTTGGAAAGCACTGGTGGATTTGGCAGTCTCTCTTTTAATATAATGGTGCAGCTTGAATGGATAAAAGATTGTTCACCCTTGTTTTCAGAAGTGATATTGCTCAAAGCCTTATATCCATCACCATCGGGCATGCATTTTCCTAAGTTGATATTAATGGGTAATTGATTTTTTCCGGGTTTAATCCCCTTTAAAAGGCGCATGTCATCCATCCCGGTAAAAACAAGACCGGGATTGTTTTTCTGGGCTGCATGGGCATGACAATCCATTAACAGAGCAAAGGGTACGACAGGATCTCCTGCTATTTTATGGGAATTTAAAACAGGAGTTGAATCTGCTCCAAGGGGCAGTGTCATTACCTTGGAGAGTCTAATTTTTTTTGATTTTTTCTTTTCTGAAAGCTGTGCGCCAATGATAATTTCCACATGTCTGTTTTGAGTGTTTCCCATCTCTTTGAGCAATTGCTTTGCTCCAGCTTCCAAAGGAATAAGTTCAATACCTCTCTTTAAAAATTCTTTTTTTAAAGAGGTATTCACCATTCCACCTTCCCACGGTCCCCAGTTGACAGATA
>JBDLIV010000535.1:0-1630 GCA_039714675.1 Thermodesulfobacteriota bacterium | reverse complement strand
TATGCCAAAAGACAGTTTACATGGTTTAACAAGGAGCAAGAGATTAACTGGGTCAAACTTTCTCAATTTGAAGAGAGCAAAAGGTTGATAAAAGAATTTTTGACATAATTTTGCAATTTTCATATACTCCTCTGGTATTGTCTGATCATATAATCGCAAAAATATAATTGGACAACAAAAATAAAAATATTATGGAATGGAATTAAAATAGATGAACATTAAATATTCTACTCTTTTACATTATAATTTGCTGTTTGTTTGCAGCATTATCCTCTGTCTGTCATCATGTACAAAAATGCCTGTAACCCCTTCTACTGAAAAGGATCAACAAGTTACGGAAGACGATGCAGTCATATCAGACAAGGATAAAGCAGACAAAGAAGATCAGCTTGAACCTTCAATGGTAAAGACTCTATCTGACCAGGCAAGACAATTCGCACTGCAGGAAAATTATCAGGATGCTCTCTTTTTTTATAATCAGGCTCTTGCCCAGGCCCCTGTCCAATTAGATGGACAAGAAAAATCCATGCTTATTGCAGAAATTGAATCACTGCTGTCACAAACTCCTGCCAAAGTGATAAAAGAGTTTAGTGAGATAAAAAATATTAATCTTCCAAGATCTCTTTTGCTGTATTGGCTTGGGTTAAATTATGCTCTTGAAGAGAATGCTGTTCAAGCAATCGAAACACTTGAAACTTTTTTGTCTGAATATCCAAATCACCCTTACTATTCAGAAACAGTCGAGCTTGTTGATCACATAAAACAATCAATTTTTGAAAGAGACACCATAGGTTGCCTTTTACCTTTAACAGGCAAATATGCCATTTTTGGACAAAGAGCATTAACTGGAATCCAAATTGCAATAGAGGAGTTGTCAAATAAATACTCTAAAAAATTCAAGATAATAATTATAGATACTAAAGCAGATCCTGAAATTGCAGCTCAGGGTGTGAGAAAATTACATAAAGAAAATGTTGCAGGGATTATAGGGCCTTTATTAAGTATTGATAAGGCAGGTATTGAAGCTCAAAAACTTAAAATTCCTCTGATCGCTTTAACACAAAAAACCGGTTTTCCTCTACAGGGAGATTATCTGTTTGCAAATTTTATTACACCCCGGATGCAGGTGCAGACACTTGGAGCTTATCTGTTCCAGGAACTTGGTATCAAAAAGGTGGCTATCCTCTATCCCGATGAAAAATATGGTAAAATATATATGGAACTTTTCTGGGATATTGTGGATCAATACAGTGGTGAAATTGTTGGTGTTGAATCCTATGATGGTAAAAAAACAGATTTCAAAGAACCTATACAAAAAATTACCGGAGAATTTTATCCTATTCCAGATTTTTTAAAGCCTGAAACCGTTGAACCTGAAGATATGGAATCTTCACCACTTGATAATCAAGAAGATCCAAAGAAGGAGAAAGAAGAAAAGATTGAGATTGACTTTCAGGCTTTATTTATTCCTGATTCACCTTCCATAGTGAATATGATGCTACCGCAGCTTGCATATAACGATGTCAAAGAAATCTATCTTGTTGGAACAAATTTGTGGCATCATAAAAGCCTTTTAAAGGATGCCAAGGGATATAATAAAAATGCTGTCATCAGCGATGGTTTTTTCAAT
>JBDLIV010000534.1:0-1642 GCA_039714675.1 Thermodesulfobacteriota bacterium | reverse complement strand
TCTCTCTTAATTTTAAAAACAAGATCAAGGCCGCTGCAAGCAGAAGCAGTAAAAACAGAGGAGAAGCAAACCTGAACACTATTTTCCCTCCTGTCGGATTTGATTTAGTTTTTCTTTTTGTTTAATAAGGATTTTTTCTATTTTTGTAATCTTCTCTTTTATAAACAGAAGATCTCTGTCTGCCTGCTCTTTTAAAGGAGTAATCCCGGCATATTTAAAGGAGTCAGATAAGTTTAGAAATTTTGAAATGCCATTTTTAATCTCTCTGTCAATATCAAAAAGATTAAGATTTTTAATAAACTCCTGGGATGTCATCTCTATGGCATTTATATTAAAAGATCTGCCAATATAATTTCTCAAAACAGCTGTGAGATCAAAATAGAAAAGCCTTGGGTCAGACAGCGGGTTTTGCAAAAGAAGTTCCAGTTGTTTGATGGCAGCTTCAAAGGGAGGTTCAGGTTCAGGAAGATATTTTAAATTATCGCCTGGCTTTTTTTTCCACAATTTTTTTATTAAAAAAAACAGCAGAATCAAAAGAAGAGCCACACCTGACACTATCAAGATAGTTTTGAGAAGATCTGGATCAAATCCGACACTCACAGGTGGTCTTATGTCATGGATATCCTGCATTTATCTCAAACGTCTTTCCCTGAATTTAAAGTATTGCAAAAGTGTATCAGATATCGAAGCTGAAGTTTCAATCTCAATAACATCACTTTTTGCCTTGGAAAAAATATCCTTTGTTTTATTATGGATTCTCTTTTTTAAGATAGAAAATTCTTCCCTGGTTTTCTTGTTAAAGCTGTCAAACACAATCTCTTTTGAAGTTTCAAAATCAGAGAGAGTGACTATGCCTTTAAAAGGAAGCTTAAATGCACCTTTGTCATAAGTCATGACTCCAATGATTTCATGGCGCTGTTGAACCATTCTCAGGCTTTTTAAATAATCATCATCAAGAAAATCAGACAAAATAAAGACAAAGGATTTTTTCCTTGATATTTTTGCAAGATAGTCTAGGGCAGCTGTTATATTTGTGCCATTACCTTCAGGCACAAAGGTGAATATCTCTTTTATAACCCGCCAGATATGACTGGAACCTTTTTTAGGGGGTATATATTTCTCCACCTGGTCAGTAAAAAAAATCACGCCCACTTTATCAGAGTTTCTAATGGCATTAAAGGCAAGAATCGAAGCTACTTCAGCAACTTTTTCAAGTTTTTGTCCATAAAATGTTCCAAATTTCAAAGATGCGCTCATATCAATGAGAAGCATGACAATACTTTCGCGCTCCTCCTTATAAAGCTTGATAAAGGGTTTGCCAAGTCGTGCAGAGACCTTCCAGTCCAAAGCTTTGACATCATCCCCGGGGCTGTATTCCCTTACTTCTTCAAACTCAATGCCTGAACCTCTGAAGACAGATTTATACTGGCCTGCCATGATATTGTTAACTGCACGGCTGGATTTAATATGGATTCGCTTTATCTTTTTGATAATATGTGCTGGAATCATCGTTAGACTGCCTTTTTTACGGCACTTCAACAGAATCAAACATGGTCTGAATTATATCATCGCTGACAATATCTTCTGCTTCTGCTTCAAAACTTAAAATAATTCTATGTCTTAAAACATCAGGGCCTACAAT
>JBDLIV010000533.1:0-1646 GCA_039714675.1 Thermodesulfobacteriota bacterium | reverse complement strand
AACCTTATAGTTCAAGCGTTTTAAAATATTTTTTGCAATATGCCTTTGTTTTTCTACATCGTCCACAATCAATATGATTTCTTGATTTCCAAGATATTCTTCAATCAAGTGTGGTTCATCTCCTTTTTCAATCTGCTGTCTAACAATCGGAAAATAGAGATAAAATTTTGTGCCTTTGTTTTCAATGCTTTCAACATTGATATAACCGTAATGATCCTGAACTGTCCCCCAAACTACTGCCATGCCTAACCCGGTACCACTAAGACCCATGATTTTTTTTGTATAAAATGGTTCAAATATCCTTTGCAGATCCTTACCATTGATTCCGATCCCCTGGTCTTCAATGGTAACAACAGCAAATTCTCCTGATTTTATGGATTCATATCCTTCTATAGGTTTATCTAAATACAGGTTCTCAGTAGAGATTATAATTTTCCCACCTGATGGCTGGGCTTCCGCAGCATTGGAGACCAAATTCATAATTGTTGTTCGCAAATGGGTTCCAGACCCTTTTATGTTAAACAATTTTGGACTAAGATTAGTTTTGATTACAACGTGATTAGAATATGATAACAGCTTATGGTGTTCAGGAGACTTTAAGTAATCCATAATAATATTATTCAGGTTAATTACTTCTGCAGCAATCACCCCCCTCCGGGCAAGTGTTAAAAGATCATTCACAATGGCAGATGCCTCTAATCCGGAGGAATATATTAAATCCAGCGGCTTTTTGAAGCGATGATTATCAGGAAGATCCATCATTAACAGCTCAGGGTAAGTTACTATTCCTGAAAGGACATTGTTTAAATCATGGGCAACACCACCAGCCAGGATACCTAAAGCCTCCATTTTTTCCATACGAATAAGCTGCTTCTCTAATTGTCTTTTTTCTTTTTCTGCCTTTTTCCTGTCTGTGATATCAAGAATTGCTGTTTGCGTGGCAGGCTCGCCCCACCATGAAATCAGAGAAGGCCTCACTTCACAAATGCGTTCTTCTCCATCTGGTTTTATCAACCTTATTTCATACTCTTCAGGCAAATTCTCTCCATTTAGCCTGCGTTGATATCTCTCGATAACCACTGCTTGATCATCCTTATGAACAAAGTCTAAAAAAGACTTTCCAACAAGATCTTCCAAAGTTAAATCCAGTTTGTTTCTTAAAGCTTTGTTGATAAAACAAATACTCCCCTCTTTAACTACTACAATACCTTCAGCAAGATTTTCTACCAATCCCCGATATCTTTCTTCACTCATTTTTAATGATTCTTCATGCATTTTATTTTGAGTTTCATCAATTAAAAATGATAGCAGAGCTGGTTTCCCACTGTATTCAATAATTCTGGATCTGAATCTGATCCAAAATATTTCGCCCTTTTTACTGAGGATTCTATACCTGTGACCCTTTGGAAATTTTTGGGTTGTCATTATATCATTATACCTGGAGATAATTTTTTCATGGTCTTCAGGATGGACAAGATCAAGAAATGATTTGTTTTCTACTTCAGCAGCTGAATAACCTGTAAATTTGTATGCCCATTCGTTCATATGGCAGATATTACCATCTTGGGTCAAGATCACTCCCATAGGAATGTTTTGGACAATTAGATCGCTTAACATATTTATTTCCCCGAGATCGATGAATTAAA
>JBDLIV010000532.1:0-1648 GCA_039714675.1 Thermodesulfobacteriota bacterium | reverse complement strand
TTTTTAATTTAGAGAAGGAGAATAAAAATGCCTGCTTCACCTCAAGATATTAAGAATTTAAACAGGGTGAAAGAGCTTTGTTATGAAATGCTTGAAGTCGCAGATTATGGTGACAGATATCGCAGTGACGATGGAAGCGGCGTAGTGTTCGGGCTGTTAAGAGATTCTGCATACAAAATACGCAGTGCCACAGAAAAACAGCTGAAAAATCATTATCAAAATCAAGGAAAGTGATAATTTTTTCAATAGTTTATTAAAAACATTAACAAGAAAGGAGTCAACATGAATGACAAAAAAAAAGTTCTGGTAGTTGATGATGAAGAAGATGTTCGAACCTATATCTCAACTTTGCTTCAGGACAGTGGTTATGGAATCATAACTGCGGAGAATGGTAAAGAGGGTTTTGAGCTGGCAAAAAAAGACAAACCTGATCTTATTACACTTGATATTGCCATGCCAAGTCAGTCAGGCATGAGAACTTTTCGTATGTTCAAAGATTCTGAAGAACTAAAAAGCATACCAGTCATAATTATCACCGGTATGGGAGAGAATGTGAACAGTTTTATAAAAAGACTCAAAGGATTTTCCCAGCCGGAAGGTTTTATGGGCAAACCTCTTGATGAGGAAAAGTTAATAAAAATGGTCTCTGATCTTATATAGGGTCTGACTTTATATCAGGTTTATTCTGATACAAACAATAATATTCAAGGAGAATAAAATGTCTTTATTTGTTTATCTGATTACATATGCTGGAATAATTATTTTCTGTGCTGCTGTTTTAAAAAGAATTATATCATATATCAACAATCCAATACATGTTCGCTGGGAACTTTATCCTGTTGCCCATGAAGGTGGTGGAAAGGCTGAATATGGTGGAAGTTATCTTGAAGAGGTTGACTGGTGGAAAAAACCAAGAGAAACTTCAAAAATAAATGAGTTAAAAGTAATGGCTGCTGAAATTCTCGGGCTCAAGGCTGTTCATGAGTATAACCGCCCTTTATGGTTTGTTACCTACCCTTTTCATCTTGGTCTCTATTTTACAGTAATGTTTTTGGTTTTTCTTTTTATCGGCAGCATTGCAGGTCTTATGGGAATAGAAGCTTTGACAATAATGGCCATTGTAAAATTTACAGGCCCCCTTGGCTTTATTCTGACCATATGCGGGGCAGCAGGTCTTTTATACAAGCGTCTTACCGATGAAAAGCTTAAAATTTATTCATCCTTTGAACACTATTTTAATCTTATACTTTTCATAGTGACAATGGGTGTTGCCACTTTAACATGGCTTTTTGTTGACCCGGATTTTGTTATGGCAAGAACATTTATTGCAGGACTTATCAGCTTTAAATTAACAGGTATTTCAAGTGCTCTGTTTCTAATACAGATTTTATTGGTTGTTGTTACAATTACATATATTCCATTTACTCACATGTCTCATTTTTTTATGAAATACTTTTTATACCACGATATCAGATGGGATGATAAACCCAATATTGATTCACCTGAAACAAATGCAAAAATCAATACTGTTTTGAATTATCCCGTAACATGGTCTGCAGAGCATATTGCAGGGCATGGCAAAAATACATGGGCAGAAGTAGCCACATTCAATCCTGAAGCTCAATCTGAAAAGGAGTAAAAAAAATGA
>JBDLIV010000531.1:0-1655 GCA_039714675.1 Thermodesulfobacteriota bacterium | reverse complement strand
CATGTATATCAATAAGACCTGGAACAACCAGCATATTTTTGGCATCAATAATTTTATATTCAGCTTTGGATTCACTCTCTCCAGGATCAACAATGGCTTTGATAATATTGTCTTTAATGATTATATCTTTTTTATCATCAATGTTTCCAGGGTCAAGGACCCTTGCTCCCTTAATTAGAATCTGCATCTCTGCTGCCTCCTGATAGAAGATAAAACAAAGCCATGCGCAAAGCAACACCATTGGTAACCTGCTCGAGAATCATGGAGCTGCTGCAGTCTGCAACATCACTTGATATTTCAACGCCCCTGTTCATGGGACCTGGATGCATAATAGTCACATCCTTTTTTGCAAGAGCCATGCGGGTTTTATCAAGCCCGAAACGCAAAGCATATTCTCTCTCTGTGGGAAAAAGAGTGTTACCCTGGCGCTCTTTTTGAATTCTAAGCATCATAACTATGTCAGCTTCATCTATGCATGCCTCAATATTTGGTGAAACAGTACACCCGAGATTCTCTATTCCCATGGGAATCATGGTCTGCGGTGCACATACAAAAACATTTGCACCCATTTTGGAAAAACCTGTAATATCTGATCGGGCAACCCTTGAGTGTGCAATATCACCAATAATAGAGATTTTCAAATCTCTGATTTTTCCTTTTTTCTCCCTTACACTCATCATGTCCAGCAAAGCCTGGGAAGGGTGTGCATGTATTCCATCTCCTGCATTAATAACAGAGGATTTTACACGTTTTGAAATCAAGTGGGGAGCACCCGAGGAAGAGTGGCGCAGGACAATAATATCAGGATTCATGGCTTCAAGGTTTCTGGCCGTGTCAATAAGGGTCTCTCCTTTTACAATACTTGAAGAAGATTTTGAGATGGAGATACTGTCTGCGGAAAGCCTTTTAGCTGCAGTATCAAAGGAGAGTTTTGTTCTGGTTGAAGGCTCCTGGAAAAAAAGCACTATGGTTTTACCCCTTAATGTGGGCACTTTTTTTACAGGACGCTGGGAAATCTCTTTCATGCCTTCAGCTGTATCAAGAATCATTGAAATTTCTTCTGGCTCAAGAGAGTCAATATCAAGAATATGTTTTTTATTAAACTGCATGTTTCCTGCCTTCAGCAATTTTAATTATTATCTCAAAATTTATTATTAAAAACCTACCTTAGTATATCACCGATTCTATCCCACCTGACTCCAAATTCACTTTTATTCCATGACCAGTAGATAATAAAAGCCTGACCTTTTATTGCTTTTAAATCAACAAAGCCCCAGAACCTGCTGTCATGGCTGTTATCTCTGTTGTCCCCCATGACAAACAATTTATTTTCAGGTATCTGAATCTTCCTTAAATTATCCCTGGGACTCACCATTGCAGAATATATTTGACTGCTTTTATGGCTGGCATACTCCTGGCCATTAACAAGCTTATCATTTACATACAATTTTTTATTAATGATCTGCACACTGTCTCCGCCAGTGGCAATCACCCTTTTTATAAAATCCTTGGATGGATCTTCAGGATATTTGAATACAACAATATCACCCTTTTCAGGATCTTTGACCGGTATGAGCGCCTTGCCATCTGTAAAGGGAATTTTTATTCCATATATAAATTTATTTACAAGGATATGGTCTCCTATCTGAAGGGTT
>JBDLIV010000530.1:0-1664 GCA_039714675.1 Thermodesulfobacteriota bacterium | reverse complement strand
TGATTTCCAGTTTACCGTCTTCTTCCATTGCTTGTATGGCATTAATATATAAATTTAAAAGCACCTGATTCATTCTGCCGCCATCAGTATAAATCAAGGGTGTTTCAAGATTAATATCAACCTTGGTCTGGATTTTCTTTTGAACAATATCATGGTGAACAAGTTTTAATGAGTGTTCTATCAGGTCATTTATATCCACATGTTTTTTTTTAACACTCATGGGCTTTGCAAATTCAAGCAGCTGGGTAATGGATCTGTTTATACGTTCTACTTCCTTAACCATAATGTCAGCTGTCTGCCTGTCAGAAGAATTTTCTTCATAGCGCTTGCCAAAATAGGTGGCAAAACCTTTGATGGAACTTAGAGGATTCCTTATTTCATGGGCGACTCCTGCTGCAAGCTTGCCAATTGCTGCAAGCCGTTTGTTTGTCTCCACCTGTTTTTTAAGTTCTTTAATCTGGGTTAAATCTTTAAAAAGAAACAAAAACCCCGTGATTTGATTTTCACTGTTTTTTATAGGAGAGGCTGTTATATCAAGCCCAATGGTTTTGTCCTCGATCTTATTTTGGGCCACCACAAGGTTAATTTCCTGATGAATAATTTCTTTGGATATCTCCTGTTTTTTTATCAATGAAATCAATTGGGGAACTGAATTGGTCAAATCTTCACCCAGAATATCTTTTGCTGTTTTATTCATGGATGTTATTTCATGATCTAAATTAATGGAGATCAGTCCCGATGGCATATTTTCAATCACATTATCGGAAAATGCCTTTACACGGGTTAAGGATTCTCTTGCAGACCTGTATCCCTGGAATGCAAACAGGGCGATAAAACCGACACACCCCAACGCAAAAAAGAAAAATCCCCGCCAAATAGTGTATCTTAACAGCCTCTCCCTGGCAATTTTTTCTCTTGCCATGGAAAGACCTGCAAAAATATAGTGCTGTGCCTTTTCAGGCATTTTCCCATCCTGACTTTGAAGATATGGCCGGCACCACTCTTTTGTTTGTCTCTCAAATTGACGCGGGTTTGACCCTGTTTTATCCCCATGCGGCAACACTCCATGCATGCGCATATGACCGCCCCTAAAGTTGGCACGAACAGGGGCAAAGCGTTTGAATACTTCAAAAACCCGGGTTTGATCTTTTAGCTTCCTTGTCCTGTGATTAAACTCAGAGATATCTTTATCTATGTTTGAAATTGCGGGCATGGAATGAAAAGTTTCTCCAACTCTGGAGGCATCCGAGTGCGCCAGTATCCTGCCGTCCTTTGATGTTATCATCATATAAACAATTTCAGGCTGCAGCGATGTTTCAAAAAGCATAGTCTGGATTCTTCTTGCCCCCCATCCCATGGTGAAAAATCCGGCTCTGGTTCCAGCTTCAAATGTTCTGATTAAGGATATTCCCTTTCCCATGAGTCTTTGGGTAGAAAACTCTTTTTGCTTTTTAAGCCTGTCCATGGTCATGAAAGCAAAGATCGGCAGCAGGATCAGTAAGATCCCGGTAAATAACAGAGGGGAAATTAATGGAAATCTCTTTTTTTTCATAATTGCCATATTTTAAAATTATTCCTTAACAGCCTTTATAAGATTTATCTGTTTTTATTGTATTTAAAATAGTGTCTGACTGAATATATAAAGCAAAAACAATACCACTGTT
>JBDLIV010000529.1:0-1665 GCA_039714675.1 Thermodesulfobacteriota bacterium | reverse complement strand
AGTGCCATCAGCATGGAAAATCATAACAATTTATATTTTTACATGAAAAAACAGGCTCTTTTCTGCCTGATAAGTCTTTGTGTGATGTTTGTAACAGCTTCTTTCCCCTATCAACTTTACAAAAGTTTTGCTTATATCATACTTTTTGCTGCCATAGCCCTGCTTGTGGCCGTTCTTTTCCCTGCATTGAATATCAAGGCTGGTGGCGCTCACAGATGGTTGAATCTTGGCAGTTTAACATTTCAACCTGCTGAATTTGCAAAACTTGCTCTGATTATTTTTCTTGGGTATTCTCTGGCCAAAAAACAGGAGATGATTAAAGTGTTTTCCGTGGGCTTTATTCCCCATGCATTTATTTTCGCTGTTTTTGCCTCTCTTATCATCATTCAGCCTGATTTTGGAACCATTGTTGTATTGGGAATAATCACATGGGGAATGATGTTTACAGCAGGTGTTAAAATAGGTCATTTACTTTCTCCTGTACCTCTGCTTATCCCCTTGATTTATTTTCTTGTTTTCAAGGTTGAATATCGACTGGAGCGAATTCTCTCATTTTTGAACCCATGGGATGATCCTTTCAACACCGGATACCAGATTACCCACTCTTTAAAAGCATTTGGGTCAGGAGGAATTTTCGGCAAAGGCATTGGTCTTGGAATGCAGAAAATGCATTATCTTCCAGAGCCGCACACTGATTTTATTTTTTCTATCATTGGTGAAGAACTTGGATTGATAGGAGTACTCACTATTCTATCGCTATATTTAATTCTATTATTAAAAGGAACCCAGATTGCCAAACAATCAAAAACATTATTTGGAACTGTTACTGCAACCGGCCTCACCATTTATATCGGTATTCAGGTCATGATAAACACAGGGGTTGCTCTCGGAGTTCTTCCAACAAAGGGGCTTACTCTGCCTTTTATCAGTTATGGCGGTACATCCCTTGTGGTCAACATGGCTGCCATGGGTATTTTAATGAATATTGGAGCCTCAAAAAATTATGAATAGAGGACTTAACATAATAATTGCAGGTGGCAAAACAGGAGGACATCTGTTCCCCGGGATTGCCATTGCCCAGGCTCTTGAAAGGACCATTGAAACAACCAGCCATGATATTAAGATTCTTTTTGTTGGAACAGATGCACCCTTTGAAACACAGACCCTTAAAAAATACGGTTATGCCCATAAAGCAATCTATTCAAAACCCATTAAGGGAGGCAATATTATATATAAAATTATTGCTGCAAGCATTATTCTTGTTTCCCTGATCCAGTCCTTGATAATAATGAAAAATTTTAAACCTGTTTTTGCTATTGGTGTAGGTGGTTTTTCATCATTTGCAGTGATTATAGCTGCATGGATTTTTGGTATTCCAACAGCTATTCAGGAGCAAAATGCCTTTCCTGGAATGACAAACTCAATGCTGTCAAAATTCACAAAAACTATTTTCACATCTTTTCAAGATACAAAGGGATTTATCAACAATCCAAAAGTTCAATATGTTGGTAATCCTGTCAGAAAAGCCACCAGCATTGAGACAAAAGAGGATTTAGATCTGAGCATCTATGACTCAAACAAATTCACCCTTCTTGTAACAGGTGGAAGTCAAGGGGCTGCAAGCATTAACAATGCATTTATGGATGCACTTGAGTTAATGGAAAA
>JBDLIV010000528.1:0-1668 GCA_039714675.1 Thermodesulfobacteriota bacterium | reverse complement strand
TCCAGATTAAACAACTGCCTGCTGATATTAAGATAAAGGCTGTCATCTCTATGATCCCCGGTATTGCGTAAAAAAAGGATGGGGTCATGGATGGTTCTGCTTGCAATGGCCTGGGTCATGCGCTTAATTGCATTAATATCCTGTCTGGAAAGATGGTTTAAACTTGAGATGGTTTTCTCATATTCAATGTCCACAATGGAAGAAATTTTATCATTCAAAGCCTTTATAGTGGGTACAATTGCAAGGCTTTCCAGCCATTTGCGAAATTTTAACACAGCCTCTTCTATAAACCTCTGGGCCTTGACAGTCTCTTTTTCCCGTTGATTCATATTTGATTCAACAATATTTTTCAGATCATCAATATCATAAACATAGGCATTGGAAATTTTATTGATTCCCGGATCAATATCCCTTGGAACAGCTATATCAATAAAAAAAAGTGTGTTGTGGTGTCTTTTTTTCATGGCCTGTTTAACCTGTTTTTTTGTCAGTACATAGTCTGTTGCACCGGTTGAACTGATGATAATATCAACATCTTTTAATACATCCTGCCGCTCTTCAAATTTTACAGGTTGACCATTGAATTTCTGGGCAAGATTTACTGCATTTTCAAAGGTTCTATTTGCCACCAGAATGTTTTTTACCTTATTGGATATCAAATGCTCTACAGCAAGTTCAGCCATCTCACCTGCTCCAAGCAGCATAACACTCTTTTGGGATAAATCTGAAAAAATTTTATTGGCAAGCTCAATGGCTGCATAGCTTATGGAAACCGCATTATCCCCTATTCCTGTCTCTTTTCTGACTTTTTTTGCAATACTGAAGGTTTTGTGCATGAGGCGATTGAGCAGCACGCCCGACGATTTGCTGCTCACTGCAGTTCGATATGATTCTTTAATCTGGCCTAAAATTTGAGGTTCTCCAACCACCATTGAATCCAGGCTTGATGCAACCTGGAAAATATGCCTGATTGCATCATCATTTTTATATATATATAGAGAGCTTTTAAACTCGGATATATCTATATCTCTTTGAATGGAGATAAATTCAATTATTTTATCGACTTGTTCACCGTTTGCGGGAATATATAAGATCTCTGTTCTATTGCACGTGGAAAAGATAAGAATCTCTTTAATATCTTTGTCCTGTTTTAATAATTCAAGTGCAGCTATTGTCTCTTCATCTGAAAATGAGAGCCTTTC
Organism: Thermodesulfobacteriota bacterium; assembly: GCA_039714675.1. Taxonomy (GTDB): domain Bacteria; phylum Desulfobacterota; class Desulfobacteria; order Desulfobacterales; family Desulfobacteraceae; genus Desulfobacula. Next base: position 466 of record JBDLIV010000528.1, on the reverse strand, counting down.
CCTGAGTTCAACAGGTGCTGTTTTATGGTTTGCGCCGATTAGTATGATTTGTGACATTATTTTTTTTATTCTTTTTGTATACAAGCTGCTTTAATTTAAAGGTTAACCTTCCCACTCCTGCAGGCAATCCATGAAGACTGCCCGGCACTATTTTGTAAAGGGCTGATGATGCCCGCCGAGCAATATATTGACCCCGAGAAAAGTAAATATAATTATTAAAAATCCAATAATAGTCATTATGGCGGATTTACGACCCCTCCACCCTGAATAGAGGCGAAGATGCAATAAGGCTGCATATATAAGCCATGTCCCCACAGAAAATATTTCTTTGGGATCCCAGCCCCAGAATCTGCCCCAGATGGTTTTTGCATATATAAATCCTGTTATAAGTCCGATTGTAAGCAGGGCAAATCCAGTGGTCAAACATGTATATCCAACACTGTCGAGAAGATCCAGTGATGGCAGA
>JBDLIV010000527.1:0-1684 GCA_039714675.1 Thermodesulfobacteriota bacterium | reverse complement strand
CCTGTTTTATCAAGCACAATGGTTTCAAGTCTGGCTGCATTTTCAAGGGCTTCACTCCTTTTGAACAGAATCCCGTTTTCAGCACCTTTGCCGGTTCCTGCCATAATGGCTGTGGGTGTTGCAAGTCCCAGGGCACAGGGACATGCAATAACAAGAACTGCAACCATTCTAATCATTGAAGGAACAAAATCCCCTGTTACTCCCCACCAGATTCCAAAAGTAATTACTGCAATGGTGATTACTGCAGGGACAAATATCCCAGCCACTCTGTCTGCAAGAGCCTGGATTGGAGCTTTACTACCCTGTGCCTCCTGAACAAGTTTTATGATCTGGGCAAGAGCAGTGTTCTTGCCTACACGGGTGGCTTTGAATTTTAACAAACCTTCACCATTGACAGTACCGCCGGTAACTGCATCTTTTTTAACCTTATCAACGGGAATAGGTTCTCCTGTGAGCATGGATTCATCAATGGTCGAGCTTCCCTCAAGAATAACACCATCAACAGGGATTCTCTCTCCCGGTCTTATAACAACAATATCATCCAACCTGACCATTGATATGGGAACTTTCTTTTCTACACCATTTTCAATAATAAAAGCAGTTTTGGGCTGAAGCCCCATGAGTTTTTTTATGGCACCCCCTGTTTTGCCTTTGGTCCTGGCTTCAAGAAGCTTGCCAAATTTTATCAAAGTAATTATCACGGCTGAAGTTTCAAAATATACATGCGCACCCACTCCCGGAAAAAATAGAACAGCAATGGAATAAAAATAGGCAACCGAAGAGCCGAGAGCAATCAGCACATCCATATTAGTGCTTCTGTTTTTTAAATTCTTATATGCTCCGATATAATAATCTATCCCTGTATAAAACTGGACAGGTGTTGCAAGAAAAAGAAAAAACCAGTTTACCCAGGAAGCATGACTCCAGGAACCAATCAGACCGAAATCCCTTGACATGCTCATGAGAAAGAGAGGCAGGGCAAAAACAACACCAACAATAAATTTTTGTGTCTGATCCTTGATTTCAGCATTGCGTGCTATTTCTTCAATATCTTTTTCACCATCTTTTAAATCCTGGCTGTCATCAACAACAATCAGGTCAAACCCAATTTTTTTAATCCCAGCAACAACATCATCAATGCTGACTATGGAGGGAATATAATCAATGAGAAGTTTTTCTGAAGCAGAATTTACAGATGCCATAACAATGCCCAAAGTTTTTTTATTTAAGGTCCGCTCTATATTGGCAGCACAATTAGCGCAGCTCATACCTGTTACAGGCATCTCTTTTCGATCAAATGGAACCTTAAAACCCAGATCCTGAATTTTATTAATAATTTCATTGAGAGAAATTCTTACAGGATCAAATGATATCACTGCCTGATCAGATGCAAAGTTCACATTGGCATTTGATACTCCATCCAGTTTGCTGACAGTTCTTGTAATATTTGCCGAGCAGTTTGCACAGCTCATTCCAGTAATGGGCAGAGTCAAAGTTTGTTCGTTCATTACAGTTCTCCTGAAAATCATAATATTTCAAACTACTCTTACATCCATAAAATTGAATATAAGCACAAATATATAGTTTTCAAAAAACACTTATAAATTTTATATTTGTTTTTTATTTTGCTCTGTTTTATCCAAAACCTGTTTGTATGGAATGGCAATATGTGCTAATGCTGTTA
>JBDLIV010000526.1:0-1689 GCA_039714675.1 Thermodesulfobacteriota bacterium | reverse complement strand
AAAGGGACTGCACCCCTGAGATAGATTCGGGAAGAGACTCAACCCCGTCAAAATCACTTCCAAGTGCCAGGCACTCTTCTCCGCCTGTTTTTAGAATATGTTTTGCATGTTCAACAAGAAGAGACAGTGGGGCATCATCAAGTTTTGACAAGGCTTTTCTCCTGATTTCCCATGCCTGCTTAAAACTCATGGTCTTGTCCCTGATTGCCTGGAGAGTTTTTTTCATGCATTTGAATTCATGTTTATAATATGCAGGTTCTATAAATCCTGAACCGTATGTAAGACCAATAATTCCACCTTTGTCTGCAATCGTTTTTATCATATCGTCAGTAAGATTGCGGTCATTGGGACATAGTTTTCTTGCATTGGAATGACTTGCTATAAATGGAGTTTTTGTGATTGAGGCAATATCATAAAAAGCCTTGTCAGATGCATGGGAGACATCAACAATAATTCCAAGGTCATTGCAGAGCCTTATAAGTTCTTCTCCCTTTTTGGTCAGACCTCCTTTATTTCCAAATACAGTTCCACAAAACTCATTATCATCCCAGGCAATGGTGAGAAGTCTTACTCCACGTTGATAAAAATGCTCAAGTAATTCCGAGTTGCCTTTTAATGGTGTTGCTCCTTCAATAGCAATAATTACAGCAGTTTGTCCGTTAGATCTTTCAGCATTGTCAATATCCTGAAACGAAGTAACTGGAACAAGTCTCTCTTTATACTTTTTCATCAGGGTTTCAATTGCATCAATATAAGTATTACAGGTTTTAAAATTCTTGTCAGGAGAACCGGAATCCATTATACAACAGGCAAAGACCTGGGCAATGGTATTTGACGAAATAATTCCGGGCAGGTTGACATGGAGTTTGTCAGAGCCTTCAAAATTCAGACTCTCTTCAATAATTTTTTCTATGGTATCACAATGCAGATCAATGAATTTCATATCTTAATCTCTTTGGTTAAATTTAATTAACTGGGTTTAATCCTTATTACTGTTTTCAACTATCAAAATATAGCATATGGCCCGGTGTAATTAAACTTGAAAAAGCTTTTTATAGACAATGGATTTGAGATTGTATATTATACGGGCAAGGGAAATAATAGTTTAAAACAGGCATTGTTAAGCTTTACAGGTGACTTGCAATGGTTCTGCTCACAACCAGAAATAAAGACTTATCAAATTTAAATTGCTTCTTGCATCGAAAGGATTTTAAAAAGTATGGAAATTGAATTTATCAAAATGCATGGTCTTGGCAATGATTTTGTTTTCATTGATGACAGAGATGAAAAAATTAAACAGCACAAAAGTTATCCTCTGCTTGCCAAGAAATTCTGCTCAAGACATTTTGGTATTGGTGCAGATGGAATTATCCTGATCCTTGATTCTTCTGACCATGATATACAATTCAAGGTGTTTAATTCTGATGGTTCTGAGGCTCAGATGTGTGGTAATGCCATAAGGTGCTTTGCAAAATATCTTTATGAAAAAAAGATTGTTGATAAGAAGAAAATCAGGGTGGAGACAATGGCTGGAACAATTGTGCCAGAGGTGATTATAGATGATAACGGTCTTGTGCAGTCTGTAAGAGTGGATATGGGAGAACCAGTACTGTTGTGCAGGGATATCCCTTTTATAAGCCAGAATATGAAATCTGTTGAAGAACCTTTGAGGGTTGGAGATAAGGAGTT
>JBDLIV010000525.1:0-1692 GCA_039714675.1 Thermodesulfobacteriota bacterium | reverse complement strand
TCTTAAAGCAAAATATGAGCAGATGAGAAAAGAGGAAGTGCAGTATGAAGCATATAACTGTGACACTGATTATCAAGTTCTTATTGTCAGCTATGGCACCATGAGCCGTGTTTGCAAAACATCCATTGATATGATGAAAGAGCAGGGGCTTGAAGTTGGGCTTTTAAGACCTAAAACCCTGTTTCCTTTTCCTGAAAAAGAGATATATGAAGCTGCAACCAAAGAGAGCTGTAAAGCTGTTATCAGTATTGAGATGAGCATGGGGCAGATGGTGGAAGATGTTGAACGCTGCATCAAAGGTAAAAGAGAAGTTGATTTTTACGGTGAATGCGGCGGTGATATTCCAACCCCGGAAAAAATTATCGAAGTTATTCAAGGACTGCTTTAATGCATAGATTTAGGAGAAAAATATAATGGGAAAAGCATTTTCAAAACCAGAAAGCTTAAGCGATAATATGACGCATTATTGCCCGGGCTGCACCCATGGCATTGTTCACAGGCTTGTGGCGGAAGCCATTGATGAGCTTGGCATAATGGGAAGAACAGTAGGTATTGCTCCTGTGGGCTGTGCAGTTATGGCATATAATTATTTTAACTGTGATTTTCAGGAAGCTGCCCATGGCCGTGCACCTGCCATGGCAACGGGAATGAAAAGGGTCAGGCCTGACTTGATAGTTTTTACTTATCAGGGAGACGGCGACCTTGCCAGCATTGGTATGAGTGAAATCATCCATGCTGCCAACAGAGGTGAAAAATTTACAACTATTTTTATTAACAATGCTATTTACGGTATGACAGGCGGCCAGATGGCTCCTACTACCATGCCGGGTCAGCGTGCTACGACTGCTCCTGCAGGGAGGGATACTGACCAGACAGGAATGCCCATAAGAATGGCAAACCTTTTGGGAGAACTTGTAACTCCAGGCTATGTTACAAGACAGGCAGTGTTAAATCCCAAACAGGTTAATAAAGCAAAAAAAGCCATAAAAAAAGCCTTTGAATACCAGGTTCAAGGGAAATGTTTCAGTTTTGTGGAACTTATAAATACATGCCCCACAAACTGGGGATTAACTCCACTTGATGCACTGAAATGGGCAGAAGAGAATCTTTTGCCATATTATGAACTTGGCGATTACAAAACACCTGAAGAGTAGACCATAATTTTTGGAGATAAATATAGATGCAGACAGAAATAAAATTTGCAGGATTTGGTGGTCAGGGTATTTTACTCAGCGCTAAACTCCTTGCACATGCAGCAATGAAGCAGGATCTTTTTGTGGCCTGGGTTCCATCCTACGGCCCTGAGATGAGAGGCGGCACAGCATATTGTACTGTTGTGATCAGTGATGAGAGAATAGGTTCTCCCATTATCAAAAATCCAACCCACCTTGTGGCAATGAACCGCCCTTCCCTGGAGAAATTTGCCAATGATGTAAAACCCGGTGGTGTGATTTTTATCAACAGCTCTCTTATTCCAACAAGAAGTGAGCGAGATGATATTACCGAACTTGTGGTTCCTGCCAATGATATTGCCATAAAAGCCGGCAGCGTAAGAGCAGCCAATATTGTTGCCTTAAGTGCTTTTGCTGCAAAGGCGGATATTGTTGATCTGGAACTTTTAAAAGATTGTGTTAAAGAGGAATTTGCTGCAAAGGCAAAAATTATTCCTTTGAATATGAAAGCCTTTGATGA
>JBDLIV010000524.1:0-1699 GCA_039714675.1 Thermodesulfobacteriota bacterium | reverse complement strand
TCTCACCATTGACTCCTGCCCATATAACTTTTGGGGATCTTCTGTTTGGAAAGGCGCCAATGCCTTTTACTGATAGTTTAATGGGTTTGATATATTGAGCAGATTTGGTGAGATTTTTTTTGATTTTCGGCAGCAGACCATAATCTATATTTCCCAGGAATTTCAGTGTGAGATGCATATTTTCAGGGGAGATATATTTTGCTTTTAAATTATTTTTAAGCATTGTTTGCTGGGCATCTTTTAGATTTTTTTTGATAAAATCAGGCAGTTTTATCGCAATAAAGGCTCTGAAGGGTTTTGTTTTATCTGACATGAAACTTATCCCTTAACAACTGCAAGCGGAGTCAGTTGATTTTCAATTTCCACCAGATCCTGCTGGTTTTCCATGACAATATCAATATTCTTGTATGCACTGCTTGCCTCATCAAGGTCTCTTGCATGACGGATTGCATGGATAACTCCAAGTTTATCCAGTTTTTGTTTCTCTTTTTTAAGGTCAAGGATTTTTCTTGCCCTGCTTCTGCTCATAACTCTTCCTGCACCATGGGAACAGGATGTGAAGCTCTCTTTGTTTCCTTTTCCTTTGACAATATAACTATGGGTACCCTGGGAACCGGGTATAATTCCCAGCTCACCCTTTTTTGCAGATGTTGCACCTTTTCTGTGAACATAGACTTTTTGATTAAAATGTTTTTCAAGAGCTGCATAATTATGGGCAATATTGATCAATTTTCCAAAATCACTGGAAGTGAGAGCTCCTGACGGGCCAATTAAATGCTCAGAAATTATATCCATAACCTTTGTCATCATCAGCTTTCTGTTGGAAAAGGCAAATTCTACACAATACTGCATATCTGTCAGATACTCTCTGCCATGGGAAGAGGGCATTTTAAAATATGCAAGCTGCCAGTTTTTTGGTATTGAGATTTTTTTTCTCTTGTTCTCTTTAACAGCCAGTCTGTTGTAATAGGTGGCAACAGTGTGACCAAGATTTCTGCTGCCTGAATGTATCATCAGCCATAGAAAGCCTTGAGTATCCCTTTGGATCTCTATGAAATGGTTGCCTCCTCCCAGGGTTCCCAACTGTTTTAATGCATTGCCATACTCTCTTTTTGCAATGGGGCCAAAAGGCAGATCAGGCATTAAATTTTTATCCTGGGGCTTTTTATGACGCTTCATGCCCAGAGGAATCAACTTTCGGATGCCTGTCATTACATTTTTAAGCTGTTCTGTTGTAACCTTTGTGATGTTTGTTCTTACAGCGCACATGCCACAGCCGATATCCACTCCAACGGCATTTGGAATAATAACCCCTTTTGCAGCCAGGACACCTCCAATGGGCATACCATAACCCTGGTGGGCATCAGGCATTATGGCCACATGCTGCAGAGCATAGGGGAAGTTTGCAATATTTTTTGCCTGCTGCAAAGCCCCCTGTTCAATATCATCCAGCCACAGCTTAATTGGAAGTTTTTCAGTTGATATTATTTTTTCCATATGGTTTTGTGCCCCAGTGAATCGCTATTGTACCAAACATATATTTTTTATAGGAAACTTTTTCAAAACCTGCCTTTATCATCATTTCCATCAGTTCATCAGCAGTTTTAAAGTTTTTTGTTGTCTTGGGCAGATAGGTATATGCAGCTTTGCTTGAGGCTATTAATGCGCCAAGCAGAGGAATAATTTTAAGAAAATAAAA
>JBDLIV010000523.1:0-1709 GCA_039714675.1 Thermodesulfobacteriota bacterium | reverse complement strand
TGTTTCTTTAATGAACAAAGCCCCGGTGCTAAATTCATCAGGTGCATAAAGGCCGGTAAAATCAAAATCATACGTCGTACTCCCAGTTATGGGACCTACAACTTCCAATGGATCTGGAAAATAGTTATTCATAGGATCAGCACTGGCCATCCCTGCCATGCCAAAGATCAGCAGCCCTGTTACCATAACAGATAACAATAGCCCTGTCGTCAGTCTTGCTAAAAATTTTTTTTTCATACTTTTCATCTCCTTTTTTAATATTTATAGTACATAAGGTTAACGGTTCTATGCGATTTTGCCATTGGAAAAACGACAACTCAGCGAATTTGTCATTATAGAAACGACAAATCGTATAGAACACGCACATAAAATAACAACTAATTTTTAAGGTAAAATTAAGGTAATAATTTTATTCAGTATTATTTGCAGCAAAAATAATGCCAAAATAGTCTTTTCTAAAATGTTTTAATGGCTTGCTCACAGACAAATATAAATATTTAGTAGGTTATGCATAAATAAAATTTTTAAGCAGTTAATTATTTTATATTTAAAATAGTCCCAATTTTGGGGATGGCACACTTGTTATATTGTGCTCTAACTCAATAAACATAGGCCTTGAAGATATTGTTGACAAAGATAAGCAAAATTTCAGAAAATTTATTATATAAACAATAATACAATCAAATAAAAAAAAGTCGTGCTGGTCTCAATTATAATCAAATTTAATTTTAGAATTTATGAAAATATAATTCATCAAATTGATAGTTTTTTTTGATTATGTAAAAGATGTAATACTTTTGAGAAAAAAATGTAATAATTTTAGGAAAACTTTTTCACAATGACTTTTTTCCTTTGGAGTAGCCACCTTCAATTATATAAAAAACCATATCAAATATTAAAATTCCCTATGAATCTATATTGAAGACTTATCTGAAAATGCAAATCTATCATGATAGAATATTTAGAGGAAACAGAGTAGATTTTAAAAACCTGCAATAACTTCAGTGGAAGGGTATTTGCCTTTAAGTGAGCATTATGGATCTTGCTATAGCCTGGATAAGCTGGTATAGTTTCACACCTTATGAATAAGAGAGATATGATTTGAGCAAAATTGACAAAAAAAGATAAATTTATATTCAGATGCCAGTCCTGCGGAGCCCAGACTCCAAAATGGATGGGACAGTGCCCGGAGTGCGGCGGCTGGGATACACTTGCTGAAGAGCGAAGTATCACAGGTGTTTTAAAAAAGAAAAAATCCTCTTTTCTGCCTGAACCTGTTCCCATTGATTCTGTAAAAGTTAAAGAGACAGATAGAATCAAAACCGGGTTGGCAGAATTTGACCGGGTACTTGGAGGCGGTCTTGTTGAAGGTTCTCTGGTTCTAATTGGCGGTGATCCTGGAATTGGAAAATCCACCTTAATGCTCCAGGTGTTGTCAAAACTGTCAGATTCCGGGAAAAAGTGTCTCTATGTTTCCGGAGAGGAGTCAGTGCGGCAGATTTCCATGAGGGGAAAAAGGCTTAATTCCAATGGGTCTGCCATGTTTGTTGTCTCTGAAACTGATCTTGATTCCATCCTTGCAATGGTGGAATTATCAAAATATGATGCTCTGGTAATTGATTCTATCCAGACTGTATTTCATCCTGATGTATCTTCGACTCCAGGCAGTGTAACCCAGATAAGGGAAGCTTCCATGCATTTTATGAAGC
>JBDLIV010000522.1:0-1712 GCA_039714675.1 Thermodesulfobacteriota bacterium | reverse complement strand
TGAAATAGTTTCAGTTGCACAGAACAGATAGTGTTGTTTGAATTGAGGATAAAAGGGTTCAAGCTTCACTCCTGCAAATGTACATTTTTCATTGATCAGGGCAGCTCTTTTTTGTTCAAATCCAGCAGGTGCTTTTAAGACAAATTCGTTGAAAAAAGGTGTGTTAAAAACAGATTCAAAACCTGCTTTTTCAAGAGTTGTTTTAAGATATACTGCTTTGTCATGATTTTGTTGTGCAATTTCCTTGATACCGATTTTCCCTGCAGTAGCAAGGTACATGGCAGCGGTCATTGCATTTAGACCGTTATTGGAACAGATATTGGAAGAGGCTTTTTCTCTTCTTATGTGCTGTTCTCTTGTAGCAAGGGTTAATACATAACCTTTATCACCGTTTGCATCCAGAGTTTTTCCAACCAGACGTCCAGGAAGGTTTCTCATCTGTTTTTTTGTTCCGGCAAGCAATCCTAAGCCAGGACCTCCAAATGATTTGGCAATACCAAGGCTTTGGCCTTCACCTGCAACAATATCAGCACCAAGGCTGCCGGGATTTTTCAAAAGACCATAAGCCAGAGCTTCGGTAAAGGATGAGATAAACATAATTTTTTTATCATCCGCTACTGTTTTAAAGGCTTTTAAATCTTCAATATTGCCAAAAAAATTTGGTGATTGCACACAGATCCCAGCTATGTTATCCATGCCTTTGAGGGCATCTGTATCTGTAAGGCCGTCTTTTGTATAAGGGATTTCAACTATTTCATATCCTGCTGGCTTAAGATATGTCTGCATAATCTGTTGATGATTTGGATGGACAAGAGATGAAACAGCTATTTTGTTTGATTTTCTGTTTTTTCTCAAAGCAATAAGAGCAGCTTCTGCAAGGGCAGTCCCGCCGTCATAATGGGATGCTGTAGCAATATCCATTCCAAGAAGGTCTGTTACCATGGTTTGAAACTCATAAATTCCCTGCAGAGTTCCCTGGCTGACTTCAGGCTGGTAAGGAGTATATGCTGTCATAAATTCTGATCTTGAGATCAGATAGGGAATGACAGCAGGAATATAATGATCATAGGAGCCTGCACCCATAAAGCATTTATAGTCTTTACACGCGATATTCAAGGAGGCAAGCTCTTCCATATGGGTATTGAGTTCCCACTCTGACAGGTTTTCCGGGATATCAATGGTTTTTGTAGTTTTAAGATCATCAGATATGCAGTTGAACAGGTCATCAAGATTTGAATAACCTGTAACCTTGAGCATACTCTCAATGTCTTCTTTTGTATGTGGAAGATAACGCATGATTTTTTATCCTTTCAGCAAGTCAAGGTAGGCACCTTTGTCAAGAAGAGCTTCAAACTCGGCTATATCATCAGGTTTTACCTTGATAATCCAGCCATCATCATAGCAGGACTCATTAACAAGCTCTGGAGCATCTTCAAGAGCTTCATTTATCTCAGTAATTTCTCCTGCAACAGGCATATATATTTCAGAAACTGCCTTTACAGATTCAACACTGCCAAATTCATCATCTTTATCAAAGGTATCGCCATTTTCAGGAAGCTCTACAAAAACGATTTCCCCAAGTTGATCCTGGGCATAATCATTTATACCGATTGTTACAATTCCGTCTGAAAGTTTTGCCCATTCATGATCTTTTGAGTATTTTAAATCTTCAGGCAGGTTAAGATCGTTAATCTCTTTCATGATAATCTCCT
>JBDLIV010000521.1:0-1719 GCA_039714675.1 Thermodesulfobacteriota bacterium | reverse complement strand
AACATCCTTTAAAAAAAGGCGTAAAAGTTTTTCATTTCCCGGATTTTTTGCAAGTTTCAATGCAACTTGAAACAGAGTAAATCCTGCCGGCATTATATCAAGATAGTCTAATTGAGTTTTTTTAATTGCATCTACAACTGTTGCTCTTGCCGATAAAACAGATGCTAAATCACAATTATAATCCTCTTCTCTAAGCCCGCACCATCGCGTAGAACATCCTTGGGGATCACAATCTACGAGAAGGGTTTTTTTTTCAAATAAAGCAAATGATGCAGCAAGATTGACAGCAGTAACACTTTTTCCTGTACCACCCTTCTGGCCTGCTATGGTCACTATTTTACTCATGGTTATATACCTTTAACAAAAAAAAATATTCATGCCAAGTTGAAATATTTGAAAAGATATATCATACTAAAGAATAATATCAAAGACTGCCTGAAGACAACTGCAAAAAGGAGATTAATAAAAACTTTGGCAAATTCATCCATCTCTCTTCAAGGAATAGACCAGGCAATTGCTGATCTTAAATACCGGCCGGGCTCGGTCAAACAAAAAACCATCATGGCAATTAGAGCTTTCTATCTCTCTGATGAATCCATAAAAGAATTAGACTCTATAGATACTGACACCTTGATCAAATCAATCTGGGATATTGGTGACAATTTTTCCAAAATAAAATCTAAACGAAGAAATTTTTCAAGCCTGAGATCCTCCATTAATGCAGATTTAAAACAACTTTTAAAAAAAGAAAAAAATCCTGAAAATATTATCATTGCAGATTCCAATCTATTTGATCTAAACCGGGAAACAAAAGAAAATCTTCTAGGATCTTTTTCTGATATCTGTCAGAAAAGAGAACTTTCAGAGCAATTTGATAAGAAATTTGGTAAGAGAGAAAAAAAATATAATAAATATACAAAAATTCCCCGGGGATTATACAGTGTGGGAACAGAAAAAAGTATTACATCAACCCTTGAATTACAGCAGTTTGATATGCCTGAAGTCTATATTGGGATATATCCTGTAATAAATTCTCTGTTTGAAATCTTTATCAAAGAGACAGGATATATTACAAGTGCTGAAAAACTGGGCTTTGGAAGGGTTTATTATTTAAGATTTAAAAAAGATGCTTCAGGATCAAAATGGAATAAATATTCAGGCTCAGAGGATGTAAAAGGCGCCTGCTGGTATCAACCAACCGGTCCGGATTCTTCTCTGCACGGAAAACAAAATCATCCGGTTGTACAGGTTAGTGTAGATGATGCTTTGACATTTGCCTCCTGGATTGAAAGGCGCATCCCAACTGAAGCAGAATGGGAATCAGCAGCAAGAACAGATCTGGGATATAAATATCCCTGGGGTAATGAATTTAATCAAAAAGCATTAAACTTGGAGCAAAGCGGATTGTCTGATACAAGCCCAGTGGATGACTATGAAAATTTTGCAAATAAATTCAAAGTTATAGATATGCTTGGAAATGTCATGGAGTGGACTTCTGATATGGACGTACCTTCATTTAAATCAAATCAAAACACCAGATATTCTGTTGCCAAAGGTGGAGCATGGAATGCAAGAGATGGTGTAAGCATAAGTTCAAGGGCTTTATTCAAACCCGGGTTTACATCAAATATTATTGGTTTTCGATGTATTTCAAATGGATGAACTAACCCAGAAATATCTTGATTTTCTTATTATAGAAAAAGGTTTATCCCATAACAG
>JBDLIV010000520.1:0-1724 GCA_039714675.1 Thermodesulfobacteriota bacterium | reverse complement strand
TTCATAACCCCATCCATGGTCTAATTCATCCATATATTTTTCCTTTGATAAGAAAATCTTTTTTGGGTTTTTAATATAGAAATGACATAATTGTTGACTGTACGCAATATCTTAATGCTGGATATCTGCATAACGCAATCAGCCTTCCATTTGGGTGAGTCGCATGATTGTGACCTCATTTTGTATGTATTACCTCCCTGTAGCTTTGTGTGTGTTTTTATTTATTACACATACGATAAAATGAGAAAGATGGTCTCCTTTGAGGCGTATCCTCAATTGTGTTAATTTATTTAATTGGTAAAAAAATATACTAACAAAAAAAAGGATACGAAATGGAAGATAAAATTTATGACCACTACATTGCAATTGATTGGGCAGCAATAAATATGGCTATTGCACGTATGACAAAAAAATCTAATAAAATTACAGTTATAGACGTGCCATCTGATATTATTGAACTTCAAATATATTTAAAGAACCTGAAAGGAACCAAGATACTGGTTATAGAAGAAACAACTACATCACAATGGCTGTATACTGAACTCAAAGATTATGTAAATAAATTATTGATATGTGATCCTTATAGAAACAGACTGCTTAGTGAAGGACCTAAAACAGATAAAATTGATGCTGCAAAACTTGTACGCCTTCTGAAATCTGGACTTATGAAGGAAGTTTATCATTCAACTGACCAGTTTATATATCTTCGAAAACTGGTCAGCAGCTATGAAGACCTGGTTCAGGCTGGAGTAAGATTAAAAAATCAAAGATATTCCTTGCTCAGGGTATGTGGAAAGACAGGTTATGAAAAAAAGGATTTTACGCTCTTCTCCAGAGATGAACAATATGTCTTGGACAGTTTGAATAGAAGAATAAAAAATTATGACCAGGAAAAAAAGGAATATAGAAAAGAGTTTACAAGGCTTGCAAAAAAACATTCCTCAATAAGACACCAAAAGAGTATTCCTGGTATTGGGCTTATTAATGCGGTTAAAATTGTATCCCGTGTTGTGACCCCATATAGATTTGCTAACAAAGGACATTATTTGAGTTATTCAGGTCTTATCAAACATGAAAAAATAAGCGGGGGCAAGAGCTATGGTAAAAAAACACCCCGGTATTGTAAAATGATGAAATGCATTTATAAATCAGGGGTGCTCGCAGCAATAGGTGGGAACAATCCTGTTAATGATTATTATCAATATCTGATAATCAAAAAAAAATATCCGGCATATAATGCAAGACATAAAGCATGCAGGCAATTAGCGATTATAAGTTTTGGTGTTTTTAAAAATGGAAAAAAATATAAACCAAAGCGGGGAGATTATATAGAAACCGATAAATAATTACAGGTCTGTAAAGCTGTTTTTTAACCTCATAAAGACAAAACGGTTTTATAGATTAGGAGAAAAAGCTCAATTTCACCGGTAACACATCTTTTATATCAGATGATAGTTCAGACATACGATTAGCCTCTCCTCTATTTCTATAATTTATAATAGGCCATTCTTTAATTCAAAGATGGAGACCTCAAATAGGCGCATAAGAAATACTGATAAGTAAAAATTTATTAATGCCCGTGTATAAAGAAAAAATCTGTTAAATTACTAAAATGAGGATAAAATACATGATTACTGATGACCAACAGGAGGAAACCGTAAGCAAAAAAAATATTTTTTGTTAATGGGTGAGTGTTTTTTCTTGACTTACTTTCTCATAGGCGA
>JBDLIV010000519.1:0-1724 GCA_039714675.1 Thermodesulfobacteriota bacterium | reverse complement strand
GGCAGGAATAAAGCAACTATAGATGCCATAGCAGATGCCATCCAACAGACCAAAGGCTGCCGCCTTCTGGATGTTGATCCGGGAAAATCTACCAATAGAACAGTTTATACATTTGTAGGCAGCCCCCAGGCAGTGATAGAGGGAGCATTAAACTCTGCCCGTGTTGCAAAACAGACAATTGATATGAAAAACCACCAGGGGGAGCACCACCGTATGGGAGCCATGGATGTATGCCCTTTTATCCCGGTGGCCAATGTCACCATGGAAGAGTGTGTTGATATTTCTAAAGAATTTGGCAGGCGTGCAGCTGAAGAGCTGGGTATCCCCATTTATCTGTATGAAGAATCTACTGAACTGGGCTATAGAAAAAAACTTCCCCAAATCAGAGAAGGGCAGTACGAAGCTATAAAAGAGAGGATTGTTACCAAAGAGTGGAAGCCTGATTTCGGGCCTGCTGAATTTATCCCTGAATGGGGTGCAACCGTTACCGGAGCAAGGTTCTTCCTGATTGCCTATAATGTCAATCTTTTGTCTACACCCAACCAGGCCCACAGGATCGCCCTTAACCTTCGGGAGGCCGGTCGCGGTCCGGATGAACCGGGCAGACATTTGGAGGTAAAGGGAATGGGATGGTATGTGGAAGACTATAATCTTTCCCAGGTTACAGTGAATCTGAATAATTATCATGAAACTCCACCCCATGTCCTTTATGAGTCTGTTAAAAGGGATGCAAAAGAGTTGAATGTAGCGGTTACCGGATCGGAAATAGTTGGAGTTATCCCTCTTGAGGCCATACTCATGGCAGCAGAGTATTATATTGAAAAGGAAAACCTTTTTGTTTTGGAAGAAGATCAAAAGGTCAGGCTTGCCATTGAACGTTTGGGACTAAATTGTGTTGCTCCGTTTAATCCACAAGAAAAAATTATCGAGTATATTATTGCCGAAGAGAGGAATGAGCCCCTGGCAGGTATGACAGTCAGGCAATTTATTGAAGAAGTGGCAAGCAGAAGTTCAGCTCCGGGCGGCGGTTCTGCTTCTGCAGCTATTGCTGCCATGGGGGTCGGTCTGGGTTCAATGGTGGCAAAGTTGACACTGGGGGTTCGCAAATTTGAAGACGTTGATGCAAAAATGCGTGAACTTGTTCCGCCGCTTCATCATGCTGCCGAAAACCTGATACCCATGATTGATGCGGATACAGATGCATTTAAAGATTATGTTGAAGCACTTCGCCTGCCTTCGGATACAAAAGAGGAAAAGCATTTCAAGCTTGAAAAAATGGAGCAGGGCTTAAAAAAAGCCATTGAAATTCCCCTGACTACTATGAAATTGACCGATACGGCCTGGGATGCCATGGTTCAGACGGCAAAATATGGTAATATTGCATCAAAATCTGATATTGAGGTAGGTGCAAAAGCTATGGAAACAGGCATATGGGGGGCATATAAAAATGTCATGATAAATATGGCGGACATTAGAGATAAGGATTTTAAGAAAAAAACTATAAAACTGGCAGAATCAATTAAATCAAGAGCAGAACTTCAGTGTAAAAAGATTTTAGAAATTCTGGAAAACCGAGAATAGCAATTAGAAACCTTTGTATATCAGACAGGGAAACTTAACATCTTAACAAAAGCTGTCTGAAAATCCCGGTTGCAGGCAAGATCAATCACCTTAATATGTTCTGCTATATTTTTTGCTTTTTCAAGGAAAAAACTGTCGCACAA
>JBDLIV010000518.1:0-1724 GCA_039714675.1 Thermodesulfobacteriota bacterium | reverse complement strand
TCCTCATACACAAATGATAAATTTATAGAAAAAAAGACAAATTCTTTTAACGGGTATGGCTTAATATTCAACAATGCCTGACAACCCGAGCAAAAAAGTATGAAGAGATAACCGATGATGATCTTCTGAACATTATCCGTAAATTTGTCAAATCAGATAAGGCGGTGCTCGAGCTTAAGAAAGAAATGACCTCAGACTATCTTGAGCTGGATGCAGATGCATGCCCTGTGGTTATTAAAAAGATTTATTATCAGTATTCATCCATTCTGGCGATGCTTGGCAAGCATTCCTGCCATGATTGATCCAATTCCACCCTGGGGAGTCTTTTCAATAAATGAATTTTTGACAACATCGCAAAATGCCTTGGCAGGAGGAGACATAGTTATTTCTTTTAAGTAGGCCATACTGACATCAAGATATATTTTTGTATTTTTGAATGTGCGGACAGTAAGTTTTTTTTCTTTGACCTTTTGCTCTGTTGCAGGTTTGACAAGAAAAGAGAGACCATCTCCTCTTTCTACCAGGTCAGTTATGAATTCAGTATTATTGGATTCCATGAAGATATTGGGACTTGCATTGTGTTTCTTAAAAAGATCCACTATTTTTTTACGTGTTCCAGAGCCTTCTCCTTTCATTATAACAGGTTGTTCCACAATATCCTTAAAGTGGATCTCTCTCTTTTTAATTAATGGATGACCCTTGGGAAGAACAATAACAATCTCTTCTTGACTGATTGGGATAAATTCAATCCTTGAATCATTTATTTCCATCTGCGCTACAATTATTACTTCATTTTTAAAATCACGCAGGCTGTTTATCATGGACATGGAACTGCCCTCTTCAAGAATTATTTTGATGTCCGGGTATGCCCTGTGAAAAAGGGAAATAATAGAGGGCATGATATGTTTTGCATAGACTTTTGTGCATCCAAGTTCCAAAAGTCCCTGGTTTGTTTCCTTTATGTGGGAAAGGGTGTTTTCAAGTTCATCTTCAATATCAAATATTTTTATAGCCTTTTCAAACAGTAATTTTCCAGGATGGGTCAGGATGAGCTTTTTCCCACGTTTATTAAACAGTTTCAGGTCATGGTGATTTTCAAAAAGTTTAACCTGGGCGGTTACTGCAGGCTGGGAGATAAAAAGTTTTTTCGCAGCAAAGGTATAGCTTGAGTATTTTGCAACATAATAAAAAGCTCTTAACTGATTTAAATTGATCATAATGCTGATTTTCCATCTATATATAATTCAATATAAGAAAAACTTATATATAGTATAAATTTATATGAATTGACACTTTTTTTGTCAAGAAATATTACTTACTGTTAGGTCAGGATTAATACTTTAATTTTTTTTAAGGAGATCAAAAATGGCTGATAAAAATTTTCCAAGTCCACACGAGATTGAAGCAATTCCAGGAACAGAAGGGTGGGAGAGGATGTATCCCTACCACTATCTTTTTACTACAAAAGATAAGGAGCGAAAGGAGTATGAAGAGAATGCATTCTGGTTCAATGATGCACTTCATTATCCTGAACCCATGTATCCCTTTGATATTATCTGGGATGAAGCATGGTTTCTTGCCTTATCGCAGTTTAATACCAGGATTTTCATGATACCTCCTGCCCTTGGTATTGATCACAGGATAATAAATGGAAACGTTTATATTACTCCGGTCCCTGTAACTGATCCAAAGGAAGTTGAAAGCAGAATTCCTCTGTTCATGGA
>JBDLIV010000517.1:0-1734 GCA_039714675.1 Thermodesulfobacteriota bacterium | reverse complement strand
CCACGGAGTTATAACAGGGGCATCATACCAATAAATGAAAAATAATAATATCCATACCTGGCGAAGAACAATACAGACTGCCACTGCTGTTTTTTTTATTCTGCTTCCCCTGCTCAATGCTAAAGGTTTCAATTTTATCTGGGGAAATTTTTTAAACATCCATATCGGCAGTTTAATATTTTCAGACCCACTTGCTGTTTTACAGGTGATAATTAAAAACCGATATTTTCCTGTTGGACTGCTCATCAGCGCCGGACTGGTTTTAGGTATTGCTTTTTTTCTGGGAACTATTTTCTGCTCCTGGATATGTCCCTTTGGACTGTTGTCAGAATGGACAAACAAGCTTGCATGCCGGGCCAGACCAAAAAAAAATATCAAATTTTGGAAAAACGCTATTATTGTTAAACTGGTGATTTTTTGTGTTGGCTTACTGGCAGCTGTTACTTTTTTCAGGCTGCCGGTCTTAAATCAGGTGTCTCTGCCCTTTCAATATTCAAATATTTTTCAATATCTACTCAACCAAAAATATCTGTATAGCGCGGTCTGGTTAATTGGGGTAATTTTACTGGTTGAATTTGTGTTTTTCAAACGGTTGTGGTGCAGCTGGATCTGCCCGCAATCTGTTCTTATTACAATTGCCAGGCAGTTCAATCCCCTGGGACTTAAGGTTGTTTTTAAATCTGGAAACTGTATTTCAGACAAGGTGTCAGCTCCCTGCCAGAAGGCCTGTTCCCTTGACCTGGACCCCAGGAATTTAGATTTAATAAGCATGGCCCAGTGCACCAATTGCGGAGATTGTATAGATACCTGTAAAAAAACAGGCAATGCCCTTGGCTTTGGTTTTAAAAAACCCTAGCTAAAACCTTTCGATGAGCCTGTCAATTAAAAAAGTGCTTTCCCGCAGGGCCTGCTCACTGAAAGGCCCGAACCATTCAGAGATTTTATTGAATTTTTCAACAAACAATTGTTTATCATTGTTTTCAAGCATTTCAAGATGGTTTTTTAAAGATGCAATATACTCTTTTAAAAGGCTGCGTCTCTCTTTTGTGGCAAAAATAATTTGAGAATACATGGAAGCGTCCTGGGCAAAAAGTCTTCCAACCATGCCAAGTTCCAGACGGTAGATAGGGCTTGAGAACTCAAGGG
Source organism: Thermodesulfobacteriota bacterium (assembly GCA_039714675.1). GTDB lineage: Bacteria > Desulfobacterota > Desulfobacteria > Desulfobacterales > Desulfobacteraceae > Desulfobacula. The sequence continues at coordinate 588 of JBDLIV010000517.1, read as the reverse complement.
TTTTTTCAAGTTTTATACCTCGTTTATATAAAAACTGCCCAAAACAGAAAGTTGCAAAATGGCGCAAAGCCTGAACAATTTCCATAATATCATCATGTTCATCAGCTGAAGAGCTTACAATGACTGCGCCCCAGATAGAAAACTGCTCAATCACCCACTGGCAGGCTTTAAAATCTCTTCCAGAAGTTATGGCAACAATCTGTTTATCAAGGGAGACAGTATCCGGGCCAAACAGAGGATGCAGGCCTATTACCGGCCCCTTGTGGCAATGAAGCATTTTTTTAACAGGCTCGTCCTTGATACTTGTAAGATCGGCAAGAACTGCATTTAAAGGAAGCCAGGGGCTGAGCTTTTCTATAATATCACATGTTCGCTCTATTGGAACAGATACAAGGGCAAGGTCAATATCCTTACAAAGGTTTTCTGCCCTCTGCCAGTCAGACTCTTCAAGTATCCTGACTTCATATCCTGATTTTTCGAAAAGAGAGACAAAAAAGCTTCCCATCTGGCCTGAACCTCCGACAATCAATACTCTGCCGCCGGGCAGAACTGAGCTGACCTCCATCTGGTCTGTCTGTTTCACACGGG
>JBDLIV010000516.1:0-1735 GCA_039714675.1 Thermodesulfobacteriota bacterium | reverse complement strand
AATATTATAATTGCTGTCCTGTTTGTGGTGTCTTTCCTGGCATCCCAGGCAGCAGCACTGCCAAAGGCTGTGATAGAAAATCCTGTCTTCACCTTTGAAGCAGTGCCTGACGGATTGCATGTATCACATGAATTTAAAATCAAAAACAGAGGTGACACTCCTCTTCATATTATTAAAGTTCGTCCTCCCTGAGGCTGTGACAAACACTCCTTTGACAAGGAAATTCCCCCGGGCGGGGAAGGAAAAATAAGCTTAAGTTTTAAAACCGCAGGCTATGGCGGCAGGACAATGAAAAAAGTCACTCTGGTCCAGACAGATGATCCTGAAAAACCAAAATTCACCGTAACTGTCACAGGAGCGGTTGACAGAGTTGTTACAATTAATCCTAAGTCGGTTTACCTTCAGGGAAATCAGGGTGATACTCTGGAAACAATGGTAGAGATAACTCCCTCTGAAAAATATCAATTTTCAATTCTTGGCCTGGAACAAAAAAAGAATACAGATATTAGGGCCAGTCTTATTGCCCCTGAGGGAGAAGAAAAATCATGGAAAATCAGAGTCAAAGCCGAGTCAGATAAAGCAGGACAAATCTATGACATGTTGACCCTTAAAACCGACTCTGAATATAGACCCTCTCTTGCCATAAGAGTGTATGCCAAGTTTATTGCAAAGAAGGAGTCTGGTTCCTGATTTAATGACAGGAGCTGCTAAAGCTAAACTATGAATATCTCAAAAATTAAAGCCATAATATTTGATTGTGACGGTGTGATGTTTGATACTGCTGTTGCCAACCGTAAATATTATGATGAAGTTTTAGAAAAGTTTAATAAGCCAAAATTAAATGACGTTCAGTTTATCAATATTCACATGATGACTGTAAAGGCAGCTATTGAATATCTCTTTTATGACATGAAGGATCTTTCTGCAGTTTATGACTGCCTGAAAGATATCGGGTATCATAAATTTATAGAATATATGATTATGGAAAAGGGGTTTGAAGATCTTCTTATAAAATTAAAAAACAGTGGATATATTATAGGGATAGCAACAAACCGGACTGATACCATGGAGAAAATTTTAAAAGATTTCCATCTGGAAAGCTATTTTGATGTTGTAATGACAGCTGCAAAAGTCAAAAGACCAAAACCGGATCCAGAACAGTTAATACTGATTATGGAAAATTTAAAATTAAATCCGGATGAGATTCTTTTTATCGGTGATTCAGAATATGACGGCAAAGCAGCAGCATCAGCCAAAGTCAGGTTTGCAGCCTTTAAAAATCCTGGCATGAAAGCAGATTTTAATGTGAATTCAATGGAGGAGATTGCCAGGATTTTACATATAAATGAATAAAATTCTTGACAAATCAAGTACTCCTATTTAAATCATGAAAAGAATTTTTTTAAAGTTTAAATTCACAATAAATATTTACGCAAATATTTATTAAATATAGGTGGTTAATACATATAAACAAAGGAGAAAGAAGTATATGTCTAAATTAGTAGCTCCACATGGTGGAAAAGGACTTGTATGCTGTAAACTCGAAGGCGCTGAGCTTGAAGCAGAAATTAAAAAAGCAGAAGGTCTTAAAAAAATTGAGATCTCTTCCCAGGTTAAAGGTGACTTGATCATGCTTGGTATCGGCGGATTCAGCCCTCTTAACGGATTTATGACCAAAGCAGACTGGAAAGGTGTTTCAGAAGATTTCCTTCTTGCAGATGGTACATTCTGGCCT
>JBDLIV010000515.1:0-1738 GCA_039714675.1 Thermodesulfobacteriota bacterium | reverse complement strand
TTTTGGCTGGAACATTCTGTTCCCATTTTTAATTGTGGCAGGTTTTGGATTGATGTTCAGCTCTGATTCAAAATCAGAGTTCAAACTTGGTGTGTTCCCGATAAATCCAGGTCAGATGGTTATTCAGGATCTTAAAATACCTGAAAGGCTTAAAGACAGCGATTATATCAAGATAGTTGCGTTTGAAACCCGTGATGATGCCATGGACAGGCTTTTGCATCATAAGGTGGACATTGTGCTGGAAAATACAAATTCAAAAACCCGCTACTGGATTTCTGATTCATCTCCTAAAGGGTATGTAATGGAAAAAGTAGTTAAAGAAGCCATAATACCCGAAGAGATGTATGCATCAAGGATCATTAAACAGCAAATCAATGGTGAACAGATACGGTATATAGATTGGCTTTTCCCTGGTATTCTTGGTATGAATATTATGTTTTCTTCACTTTTCGGGGTGGGTTATGTTATTGTAAGATACAGGAGGAGCGGGGTGTTAAAACGGCTCAAGGCAACACCTGTTACAGCATTTGAATATCTTGGCGCCCAGCTTATATCCAGGGTTATGATTCTGCTTGCCACATCATTTATAGTCTGGTTTGGATGTGACCTTATTTTTTCTTTTAATATGCAGGGATCTTATTTTGATGCCTTTGTTGTGTTTTTTGCAGGGTGTACCTGTCTTGTCTGTCTTGGGCTGGTTCTGGCATGCCGCGGTACAAACGAAGAGTTGACAAATGGTTTTATCAATTTTATCTGCTGGCCCATGATGTTTTTATCTGAAGTATGGTTTTCCATAGAGGGGGCATCCTCCTGGGTTCAAAATGTTTCAAAAATTCTGCCTTTAACCTATTTTTTATCGGCTGTGAGAAAAATAATAAACGATGGAGCAGCTCTTTCAGATGTCTCCCATGAAATTTTTATACTTTGTGCAATGAGTCTTCTCTTTTTAAGCATTGGTTCTTTGTTGTTTTCCTGGACAAAATAGGGAAAATTCAATATATTATCGACAGGTTGTTACACAACGCCAATTTGTGAGCATAAGATCCTCTTTGAGCCCCAATTTCCACGTTGGGGAAATAAATTTGATCCTCGGGCTTGAAAAGAAGAATATGCTCAAATGCTGCATGTATGCATGCGGTCAAATTTATTTTCCGCCTTGAACTTGGTTTGTAAAAGAGCGTATGTTCACAAAAATTTGCATTATGTAACAACCTGTTGTCTGATGGATTTTTTATTTTAGTTTGATTGTTTGGAGGTTTGAAAAAATGAAACCTGTTGTGGCTCTTCTCGGCCGTCCTAATGTGGGTAAATCCACTTTGTTTAACAGGATTATACGTAAAAGAAACGCACTTGTTGATGATTTTCCCGGTGTCACAAGGGACAGGCACTATGCCGATGCAGTCTGGGATGATGTTGAGTTCACTCTTATAGATACAGGCGGATTTTTAAGCTCAGATGATGACTATTTTGCCTCTCAGATTAAAGAGCAGCTGACTATTGCAGCTGATCAGGCAGATGTTCTTGTTTTTATCATGGACGGCAGAGCAGGTTTATCTCCCTATGACCAGGAACTGGCTGATTTTTTAAGAAGAATGTCCAAGCCTGTATTCTATATCATTAATAAAATAGAAAGTTATAAGCAGCATGATGATCTTTTTGAGTTTTACTCTCTGGGTATTGATCAGTTTTATGAAATTTCAGCAGAACACGGTCTTGGTGTGGGTGATTTTCTGGATGA
>JBDLIV010000514.1:0-1746 GCA_039714675.1 Thermodesulfobacteriota bacterium | reverse complement strand
GTTCATATAGCTGATGGCAATGCCTTTGTGCAGGCACACAAAAACAGATATGATGTTATTATTGTGGATTCTTCAGATCCAATAGGCCCTGGTGAGGCTCTGTTTGAACCATCATTTTATAAAAGCTTGAAAACCGCATTAAAGCCAGATGGTATAATTGCAACCCAGGGCGAATCCTTTTTTCTTCATAAAGAGTGTGTTATCAATCTTATGAAAATTACAAAGAAATTATTTCCTGTTCAGGCATATTCATATTTCCTGGTGCCCACTTATCCTGGTGGTAATATAGGGATTTGTCTCGGATCTCTGGGGCCGCAATTAATAAAACCTTACAGAACTATGACTGAAAGTTTTCAAAAACAGTTGAAATATTATACCCCTCAAATACATGAAGCATCTTTTGTCATGCCTTATTTTGCCACAAAAATGTTTGAATCCATATAAAAAAAGATATGCAAATGGCAGATATCTCTTCAAACAATACCAGTGATAATATTGTAATAAAAACCATTAAGAAAGCTCCAAAGCATGAATTAGTGCAACTATACAAGGATGCAGGATGGTGGGAACCTTCCTGGGACAGCAGATCTGATTTTTTAAATTGTATTGTAAAAGATTCAGCTCTTTTTGTTGGTGCTTTTTATGAAGGAAAACTTATTGGAATGGGCAGGGCACTTTCAGATCTTGCAAGTGATGCTTATATTCAGGATGTTGCAGTTTTAAAGGAGTTTCAGGGAGAGGGAACTGGAGAGAAAATCATCAAAAAATTGATTGCGCTGTTAAAAGAAAATCATGTTGACTGGATAGGCCTTATAGCACAGCCTGGGACATCCTCTTTTTATAAAAGACTTGGCTTTGAACCACTTAAAGATCATACTCCTTTAAAATTTAAAATTTGATGAAACCCATGGTAACAAAAGCCATCAATCCGTCTAAACAGAATATTTTTTTAAAATTCAATCAATTTGTCTTAAAAGATCAAAAGATTGTTCAACCTTTTATTGATACGTTCAAGCCTTTTTCCTGTGAATATAATTTTTCCAACCTCTTTACCTGGCAATATGCATCCAGACTCTCCTGGGTTTTATATCAAGAACGACTTTTAATTTATGATGGTGTTGATCACAGTTCATTTATGCCCCTTGGTAAGGATTTTTATCCTGAAGAACTTGTTGAGTTATCACAAAATTTAAAAAATATGGGGTTGTCACCTGATTTCTGCCTGGCAACATCCAGATATCTAAATAAATTTCCAGAGATTGAGAAATATTACACGATCAAAAAAGCACGGGATCAGGCAGAATATATTTATGATGTAAACAGGTTAAGTGAGCTTAAAGGGAAAAAACTTCATAAAAAACGGAACCTGATTTCACAATTTAAAAACAATTATCCTGACTATAAAGTGCATTTTTTTAAAGAAGATTATAAACAAGAGGCTCTTGGTCTGGCACGGAAAATTATGGAAAGGAATGCCAAACCTTCAAAAACCCTTGATCAGGAGTTTTTAGCAATACAATCAGCATTGGATCATTTTGATGCTCTGGGTCTTAGGGGGATAGCAATATTCATCAGTAACAAACTTGTTGCTTTCTCTGTTTTCAGCAGATTGAATAGTTCAACCTATGATATTCATTTTGAGAAAGTTGACATGGATTTTAAAGGGGCATCACAAATTATAAACCATGAAACTGCAAAATCCTTAAAAAGCAGATGCCTATATTTGAACAGGGAGCAGGATCTTGG
>JBDLIV010000513.1:0-1746 GCA_039714675.1 Thermodesulfobacteriota bacterium | reverse complement strand
CCAAGAACAATATCCTGGGTTGGTACAATTATGGGCTGACCATTTGCAGGAGACAAAATATTATTGGTGGAGAGCATCATGATTCTAGCTTCAAGCTGGGATTCAAGGGAAAGAGGCACATGAACTGCCATCTGGTCACCGTCAAAATCAGCATTAAAAGCCGGACAGACCAAGGGATGAAGCTGGATGGCTTTTCCTTCAATCAAAACAGGCTCAAAAGCCTGAAATCCAAGACGATGGAGGGTAGGAGCCCTGTTAAGCATGACAGGATATTCTTTTACAACCGATTCAAGTGCATCCCACACTTCAGTCTCTTCCCGTTCAACCATTTTCTTGGCACTCTTAACTGTTGAAACAAGGCCTTTTTGTTCAAGATAATTATAAATAAAGGGTTTAAACAATTCCAGAGCCATTTTTTTGGGAATACCGCATTGATGAAGTCTAAGCTCTGATCCTACTGTAATAACAGTACGACCGGAATAATCAACACGTTTTCCAAGAAGGTTCTGTCTGAAACGTCCCTGTTTTCCCTTCAGTGTGTCACTCAATGACTTTAAAGGTCTTTTATTGGTACCTGTAACCACCCTGCCGTGACGGCCATTATCAAAGAGAACATCCACAGCTTCCTGAAGCATTCTTTTTTCATTTCTGACAATAATATCAGGAGCATTGAGATCAACCAATCTTTTCAGACGATTATTCCTGTTTATCACTCTTCTGTATAGATCATTCAAGTCAGAAGTGGCAAAACGTCCACCCTCAAGGGGTACAAGAGGTCTTAAATCCGGAGGAAGGATAGGACAGGCTGTCATGATCATCCTTGTAGGTTCAATCCCGGAATTCAAAAATGCATCAATGACTTTAAGCCTTTTAGCCATTTTCTGCTTTTTTGCCACAGATTTTGTCAAACGAATCTCTTCTCTAAGTTCATCATGCACCTGCTGCAGATCAATTTCTTCAAGCAGTTTTAAAATTGCTTCAGCACCGATTCCAGCTTCAAAGTCTTCTCCAAAAGTATCAAGAGCCTCATAATATTGATCATCAGTCAAAAGTTGAAGTTTTTTCAACCCAGTGTCTTTTGGATCAATAATAATATAGGAGTCAAAATAGAGAATTTTTTCAAGATTTTTCAGTGTCAAATCAAGAACATTACCTATCTTGCTGGGCAGACTTTTCAAAAACCAGATATGGGATACAGGAGAAGCAAGTTCAATATGCGCCATTCTCTCCCGCCGCACTTTTGACTGAATAACTTCAACACCGCATTTTTCACAGACAACACCGCGATGCTTCATCCGTTTGTATTTACCGCAATTGCATTCGTAATCCTTTGTAGGGCCAAATACTTTTGCACAAAAAAGCCCATCCCTCTCAGGTTTGAATGTCCTGTAATTTATTGTTTCCGGTTTTTTAATTTCACCATTAGACCACTCTCTTATCTGGTCTGAAGATGCAAGGCTTATTTGAACGCCCTGATAAATCTTGGGATCTTTTGGTTTTGCGAAGAAATCATATATATTGTCCAATGTCTTCTCCTTATCTGTTGCCTTCTAAAAGATTTATATCCAAACCCAGACTATTCAGCTCTTTTGTAAGAACTCTGAAAGATTCAGGCATTCCAGGCTCAAGAACGTTCTGGCCTTTTACTATTTTTTCATACATTCTGGTTCTCCCTGTCATATCATCGGATTTGACAGTTAAAAATTCCTGCAAAGCATGGGCAGCACCATATGCTTCCATTGCCCA
>JBDLIV010000512.1:0-1752 GCA_039714675.1 Thermodesulfobacteriota bacterium | reverse complement strand
ACACTTATCATTATTCCGGTAATTTATAACTTCTGGAAAATGTGGGAAATTAAATCAAAACAGATAAAATAAAAGGAGTTAACAATGGAAAAATTAATGGAAAAAAGAGGGAACAAACCCATGAAAAAAGTGATGAGACTGATAATGAGCGCTCTTATTTTGTCAGTTTTGAGTACAGCTCTTCTTTCTGCCGCTGAGAGTAAAATGAAAGGGCACGACATGGCTAAATCAGATAAAATCGGTGATCTGATTCATGAATCTGTGGTTGAAGGATACATGCTGTCATATTATTTTATGGATCTCAGGGATCAAAAGAGCAGCAGTCACACAAGTGGTGCTCAAGATATGGATAAACCCCATCACATCATGGTGTACATCATGGATAAAAACCATAATCCCGTTTTAAAGGCAAAGGTAGGTTTCTTAATAAAAGATGCTGACAACAATAAGCAAAAAGCAATGGGGATGTTCATGAGCAATGGTTTTGGGGCAACTTGCGACATGAAAAAGAGAGGGAGTTATACTATTATTACAAAAGTTGTTCTGGAAAACAGAGTCTTAAAAGACAGTTTTAATTATGAAATAAATTGATTTTTTTTAGATAATTACAGAACACCAGGATTGAATAGATCATTTTTTCAATCTTGGTATCTTTTAGATTTTCACTGAGCAATCTGTCTATTAATGTTGACCATCCTCTTTATAAAAATAGGCATTGGCTTCTTTTTTCATTGTTGTCCGGAAAATTGAATTGCACCAGTCAATGATAATTATCCATGTTAAAAGTATTCAAATGCTTGAACTCTAAAGGATATCAAAATAATACATAACATTATTTCGATGGGCAAAGGCTTTTGATCAATGCAAGGGTTATAAAAGATTGGATTGGAATTCAAAAAACTCAAAAATAATTATTTTATTTCATTCAATCCTCATAGCAATCTTAAATTCCATCGTCATATCCAAGCGAGCTACATCCTGCATCGATTTTGCGATTGATGCTTGGGAACCTTGACCGTATCTTCTCTCGTAAGCATTGTTAATATCTGGTGCAATCATTTCCAGGTCATCCGGCACAACAGATGTAACTTCATATATCTTTTTCCCGCATTTAAGAAGGCCTTTCCCCTTTTCTTTAAAAGCGAAAAACCAGCTATCTTTTAGTCGGCTCCATGATCTAGCAAACAAACGTTCATCAAAAGCAACAACCCAAATATCTAAAAAATCATTGAAATCATACGTTCGAATACCTACAATATTTGTTTTATCTATCTCTGCTACATCTTTTTTGTAATTTTTCATTACTGTTTCCTTCTGTAAATTAACCAAACAGCATAACGGAATTTATCATTTTAAAATCAACAACTCAAGCAACTTTACTTTGAATTTGTAAACATTTGAAGAGTTAAAAGGATAAGTTTGTCATGGTTATTTATTTTAAAGACATCTTGTTTCTGGAAACTATGATCCTCCCCCAATATTGTACACACGAGGTTAAGTGACTTTTTAGAATAAATCTACATTCAAACGAGCCGAAATTCAAAAACTAATACTCAATGATAATTATCCGAATGAGAAGTATTCAAAAGCTGAAATTATAAAGGATATCAAAAGAATACTTAACAGAATTTTCATGGGAAAAAGCTTTCAGTCAATGCAAGATAATATGAGAAGGCTGGCCCCACCGACGAGCTGTGATACAATCACGCTCAATTAATAACGCAGTTACCTTTAAAAGGGCTGCAAAAAAAG
>JBDLIV010000511.1:0-1755 GCA_039714675.1 Thermodesulfobacteriota bacterium | reverse complement strand
ACACCGCCTGAAGTTATTGCAGAGCCTTTTACTATTGTTCTCTGGGGTATTACCAATGACAGCATGGCAGCATGGGCAAAATTAAAAGAGATTGGTGATCCAGACAAAGTCAATGAGATGGAAGGATTCGCAGGCTCTCCAGGCGTTGTTGAAGGTATTGCACGGGTTTGCAGGTCAGTTGAAGATGTTACAGAACTGAAAGAGGGTGAAATTCTTGTGGCACCAACAACTTCACCATCATGGGCCCCGGCATTCCAGAAAATCAAAGCAGTTGTAACAGATGTTGGTGGAATCATGTGTCATGCAGCAATTGTCTGTCGTGAATATGGCATGCCTGCAGTTGTGGGAACAGGACAAGGAACTGCGATAATAAAGTCTGGTATGAAAATAAAAGTTAATGGCGATACCGGTAAAATTAATATCGAAAGGTAAATAAAGCATCATGGAATCAAGACAAGACTATGTTCTCTGGTTTGAAGAGTGTGATCTTCAATCCATTCCCCTTGTCGGTGGTAAAAATGCCAGCCTTGGCGAATTGCTCAAGGCTGGTATCCCAGTCCCTCCGGGTTATGCAGTCACCACTAAGGCATATAATCTATTTTTGGAACAGGGAAAAATTAAAAAAGAGATATTTGATGCTTTGAAAAGCGTCACAGCCGATGATGTGGCATCTGGAGAAAAAGCAAGCAAAACTATCCGAGCAATTATTGAAAACACGTCAATGGGTTATGAGCTGCAGGATTATATAGGAGAATTTTATAGAAGACTTTCTAAAAAAAGCAATGTCCCGGCAGTACCTGTGGCTGTCAGATCAAGTGCAACTGCAGAGGATCTTCCCGGAGCAAGCTTTGCAGGCCAGCAGGATACTTTTTTATGGATAAGGGGAGTAGATGATATCTTCAAGCATGTGAAAAAATGCTGGTCAAGTCTTTTTACTGCAAGGGCAATCTATTATCGAACAAAAATGGGTTTTGACCACGAGCAGGTGGAGATTTCCGTTGGTATTCAGAAAATGGCAAATGCATGGACAGCAGGTGTAATGTTTACATTAAATCCTGCCACCGGTGATACATCTGCCATTGCAATTGATGCCAACTGGGGATTTGGAGAGAGCGTTGTTAGCGGTGAATGCACTCCGGATAATTTTATCATAAATAAAATAACAGATGAAATTATTAAAAAGAAAGTTTCCCATAAAACTGTTTTATACACAAGGGATCCTGAAACTCACAGTGTTATAAAACAGGATGTCCCAGGAGAGAGAACAGATACCCAGTGTGTAGTGGATAAAGATGCCATTGAACTTGCCAGAATAGGAAAGAAAATTGAAAAGCATTATGGCAAGGCAATGGATATTGAGTGGGCCATTGACAAGGACACACCAGGCAAGGCTAAAATTATGATTCTGCAGAGCCGGCCTGAAACTGTATGGAGTGACAAAAAGGTGGAACCTGTTATGGAGGCAAGGTCATCTGCCCTTGCACATATTTGTGCAGGGTTAGTAGCAGGCAAAAAAGTCACTTAATTTGGATGGAAACTCACCCATCTACTTCGTTGCTGCAACCTTTTGCAATCCTCACGTACTACAGTACGCTCCGGTTGCAAAAGCTCTTGCGCCTTGTATCTGGGCAAGTTTACATCCAAATTTAGATCTGAGGTGAGACAATATTTTATAAAGGTAAATGCCTTTAAATACTTAATATTATAATTTTAAAAAAAGGAGAGAGTTTTATGAAAGACATGAGAGATTTTATT
>JBDLIV010000510.1:0-1757 GCA_039714675.1 Thermodesulfobacteriota bacterium | reverse complement strand
ACTTCATCCACACCGCCTGCTCCAAGATTTGCCTCTTTTAAAGCTTTTTTGCATGGTGCTTCAAGATTATCAAGCAGGTCTGACACAAGGGATTCTAATTTGGCACGGGTAAGTTTAATATCAAGATGTTTTGGCCCTGAGGCATCTGCTGTTATAAAGGGCAGATTAATACTGGTTTCTGTGGATGTTGAAAGCTCCATTTTAGCTTTTTCAGCAGCTTCCTTAAGACGCTGGAGAGCCATCTTGTCATTTTTAACATCAATCCCCTGATCCTTTTTAAACTCACTGGCAATATAATCAATGATTCTTAAATCAAAATCTTCGCCGCCAAGATGGGTATCACCTGATGTTGATTTAACTTCAAACACACCATCACCAATCTCAAGGACTGAGACATCAAATGTTCCGCCACCAAGATCAAATACAGCTATTTTCTCTTCCCCTTTTTTATCCAGACCATAGGCAAGGGATGCAGCTGTTGGTTCATTAATAATGCGTTTTACTTCAAGCCCTGCAATCTTACCGGCATCTTTTGTTGCCTGTCTCTGACTGTCATTAAAGTAGGCTGGTACAGTAATAACTGCCTCTTTGACCTCTTCTCCAAGATAATCTTCAGCAGTTTTTTTAATGTGTGCCAGTATAAAAGAGGAGATTTCAGCAGGGCTGTGCTGTTTCCCTCTTAAATTGATTCGAGTGTCGCCATTGGAAGCAGCCTCAATTTTATAGGGAAGAATTGGGATGTCATTCTGCACTTCCTTAGAATTAAATTTTCGTCCAATCAGTCTTTTTACTGCAAATACAGTGTTTTCCGGGTTGGTAACAGCCTGCCTTTTTGCAGTCTGCCCAACAATTCGTTCCCCGTTTTCAGAGACTGCGACAATAGATGGTGTAGTTCGTCCCCCATCTGAATTTGTGATGATTTTTGCTTCACCACCTCTTTCCATAACTGCTACACATGAATTAGTTGTTCCAAGATCTATTCCAATAATTTTAGACATAATTATCCTCCGAGATATTTTTAATTTTCTTTGTTTTCTTTTTTATCAATTTTTTTTATCTTTATTATTTTTTGATACTATAACCATGGCAGGTCTTATCAGTCTGTCATGGAGGAGATAACCTTTTTGAAGCACTTTTGTGACAGTATTATCAGGCACTTTATCTGTCTCTTCCTGGGTAACGGCCTGGTGAAAATTGGGATCAAATGTTTGATTTTCTGCTTCTACAGCTCTTACGCTAAATGTCTCGAGAAGTTTGATAACTTCTTTGTGTGTCAGTTCAACACCTTCTATCAACGCTTTTTTATCAGAGTTTTCTTTTGTAGAGGCAATAGCCCTTTCAAGGTTGTCAACAACCGTTAAAATCTGTTTAAAAATTGTTTCATTGGCAAATTTTTTAAATTCATCCAATTCCCTCTGTTTTCTTTTCTGAAAGTTGTCAAATTCAGCTGAAAGTCTTAGAACACGATCTTTTTCAGATGAAATTTGTTCTTTTAATTGAGTTATCTCTTTATTGTTCGCCTTTTCCTTTTTCTTAGACTTTCCTTTAGGTTTAGTTTTTTTTGCGGGAGAATCTTTTTGGGTGGTGTCTTTTTTTTGATCTTTTTGTTCTGTCAATTTATTTTTCCTGCTTTAAAATTTCGTTTAATCAAACGCTCCTTCAATGATATCTAAATTAAATTATGGCAGAAAAATAAGTCTGTTTAAAAGCATGTCAAGATATAAAATATTGGAAAAAAAGAAAAATCCGGCTGGCAG
>JBDLIV010000509.1:0-1757 GCA_039714675.1 Thermodesulfobacteriota bacterium | reverse complement strand
ATGCAATGCCATCGCTTTCATACTGGTTGACTTTACAACCCAGAGTCTGAATATAAAATTTTTTCATTGAATAATTCCAGCTCCAAGAACTCTTGTACCTTTATAAAACACTGCTGCCTGGCCCGGAGTAATTGCATTTTGAGGTTTATCAAAAATAACTTCCCCGCGGGTTTTATTTAAAGATAGTGTTGATAAACCACCTTTATGGCTGTATCTGATTTTTGTTATAATATCCCGGAGAATCGTTTTGTTTTCTGAAAGCTCAGAATTTTTACTGCCATTCCAGATAATATCAGAAACAGTTAAATTCTGTTTAAGCAGATCTTTTTTAAAACCGACTTTAAGAATATTGTTTTTTATATCAATATTTTGAACATAATAAGGTTCTTCTGCCGGACAATTAATACCCCGTCTCTGGCCAATTGTAAATTTATGTAATCCTTTATGACGGCCTACAATTTTATTGTCAACATCTTTGATATCACCTGGTTTGGGCTCGATATCCTCTTTTTTTAAAATAAATTTTGCAAAATCATTGTCATGTATAAAGCATATATCCTGGCTCTCTTTTTTGTGTATTGGTTTTAGGCTTTTTGATTCTGCAAATTGCTTGACACTCTTTTTACTCATTTTTGCCAGAGGAAAGATAATTTTTCCAAGTTGAACATTGGATAACATGGAGAGAAAATAGCTCTGGTCCTTAGCCAAGTCTTCTCCTTTTTCAAGATAACAATCACCTCCCAATGAAATCTGATTTACAACAGTGGCATAATGGCCAGTGGCAAGATAATCTGCTCCCATGTTTTGAACATGTTTTAATAGTTGACCAAATTTTATCTCTTTGTTGCATAGTATACAGGGATTTGGGGTTTTACCTTGAAGATAGGTATGGATAAAATATTGAACTACTTTTTTTTCAAATTCCTTTGATAGATTTATGGTGGTAACAGGAAATCCCAGCTGCTTTTCAATTAGGGATAGATCAATACTCTCTTTTTCATACCCGGTTGTAAAATGAATGCCAAAAATATCTTTGTATTGGCTTTTTAATATATATCCGGCAACAAGCGAGTCAACTCCGCCGCTTAATGCAACTGCAATAACTCTGTTTTTATTCATCATGCAGCTTTTTTAATTAGAGAGAGTGTTACAGAATATATCTTTTTTATCAGCATATAAGTTGGTAGAATCTGCATTATGCAACAGCCTTTTGAGTTGAGAACAATCCCATTGCCCTTGCAGGACAGGTTACAATACAAAGCTCACATACACTGCATTTATCCTTATTGAAAATAATTTCCATCTCCGGGCGTTTAATATATAGTGCCTCGGTTGGGCAGACTGCAATACAGGCTCCGCAATGGGTGCAGATTTCTTCATCCTTGTATATCTGGTGTTCAGGATAGGATATGGAAACTTCCTGATCCTTTAAATATTTGATTCCTTTATTAAAAGCTGTTTTTGACTCAGAAGAGAGATCAATAACCATATATCCCTCTTTTTTATTGGATATGCTGGCACTTAAAATATTAAACAAAAGATCAAATTTTTTTGTTAACTGGCAGACTATTGCCTTTTGAGCTACAACCGGCGGAAAGTTTAAAATCACAATTTTAGAATACAATTTTTTCCTCCAAATGTTATCTTGTATAAATTATTCTCTTTGACAAGAAACAAAATTAAGTATTATTATTTACAAGGTCAAGATTTATATCATTAATATTTGTTTATATAATAAATTCAGCAGATAAACAATG
>JBDLIV010000508.1:0-1758 GCA_039714675.1 Thermodesulfobacteriota bacterium | reverse complement strand
GCAAGGGATAAGGCCTATGCCCATGGAAATAAAGATCATATTGAAGAAGAGGATTATCAGACAGCATGTACCACTGCATGCCCTGCCAATGCCATTGTATTTGGAGATTTAAATAATCCAGCCCATAAAGTACACCAGATTGTTAAACCTGACCCTCATCCAGATCCGAGAAACCATCATGTTGTTGGAAAGTCAGGGAATCCTAAAGTGTTCAGGCTTCTTGAAAGACTTGGTACAAATCCGAAAGTCTACTATCTTTCCGAACGGGAGTGGGTCAGAAAACAGGGAGATCACTATCTTGAAGGTGAGTGGGAAAAATTAAAGAATCATCATGGGGAAGCATCCCATGGTTAAAATATCCAAAACATATCACAGGAGTGAATAAATATGGATTCTGCATTAATACCTGAAGGTGCAAAACGATGCTCTTTACCAAAGTTTTCCATTGGGATTGCAATTGTTAGTGCCGTGCTTCTCTGGGGCGTTTATGCCATGTTTCTTTGCTGGTTTAAAGGTTTGAACCAGACAAATATGAATGATTACTATGGATTTGCCCTTTGGATCTGGGCTGACCTTGCTGTAATAGCAGTGGGTGGTGGAGCATTTTTTACAGGCCTGTTAAAATATATTTTTAAAATTGACGAGTTGAAAAATATCATCAATTTTGCCGTGATTATCGGTTTTATCTGTTACAGTTCGGCTCTGTTGATTCTTGCCATCGATATTGGCCAGCCGCTCAGGGGCTGGTTTATTTTCTGGCATGCAAATGTCCACTCCATGCTGACTGAAGTTGCCTTTTGTCTGTCATGTTATTTTGCTGTATTAACCATTGAATTTATTCCTAATATTCTGGAAAACAGGCAGATCAATAAAGTATCTTTTTTCCATCATCTTGCACATAATATGCATGGCGTCATGGCTATTTTTGCTGCAACAGGAGCTTTTCTATCCTTTTTCCATCAAGGATCTCTTGGTGGTGTTGCAGGTGTTATGTATGGCCGTCCTTTTGCAGTCAGGGAAGGTCTGCTGGTCTGGCCCTGGACATTTTTTCTGTTTACATGGTCTGCTGCAGCCTATGGGCCCAGTTTTACCCTTTTAGTAACAAAAATTACAGAAAGCATTACAGGTAAAAAACTTGTTAAAGATAATGTGATTCATCTTCTTGCTAAAATATCAGGATGGATGATTATAACCTATATAACTGCAAAAATTATTGATACCTGCTACTGGGCCTTTGTAACAGCACCAAGCCTTGGATTTAAGCTGAGCCATTTTTATACAGACAACAGCTTCTATGGATACTGGATTCTGATCACAGAAATTATTATATGCGGTGTTGTGCCGGGTCTTCTTTTGATAATGAAGTCAACAAGAGAAAATCCCAAACTGCGTCTTATTGCTATAATTCTTGGAACAATTGGTGTCTGTCTTAATAGATGGGTCATGGTTCTCCAGATTATGGCAGTTCCGGTAATGAGCTTTGATACATGGGCTCTTTATATTCCAAGCTGGCAGGAAGTTGCCACAACTGTGCTGCCTGTTGCATATGGTGTTATTTTGATTGCTCTTGCTTATCGATATCTTCCTGTATTTCCCCAGGAGCAGGAACTAAACTCGGTTCAACCGGTAACTGAATCTAAATAGATTTTAGAAAGAAGGGAGAAATATTATGTTTCCATTTAATTTTGAATGGGTCTGGGATATGGGGCATATGGTTTTTTTTGGTGGATTCTGGTATGCCATTGGTATCCTTGGTGC
>JBDLIV010000507.1:0-1761 GCA_039714675.1 Thermodesulfobacteriota bacterium | reverse complement strand
AAATAATGGTGGCTGCAAGATTGAATGGCACCTGTTTGATCCGGTGGATTAGAATTTCTCCCACACCCTGAAGATGAGAATCGTGATAACTTTCAAACAGAGGAGGAAAGCTTTCTGTCATCTGATGAGTGTCATGACCGCCCCCGGCAAAAGCCTTGGAGGAAACAAGGAAAAATATACACAGCAGCATGATTTTTATAGATAGTTTCATATAAAATTCCTTGTTGGTTATGAATCACTCTGTCATTTTATTAATTGCCCTGTAAGATATTAGCACAGTCGACTCTAATATAAAATTATAATTTACTGCGTTTTAAAAAATGGGTATCAATATCACCTGTTTGAAAATCTTTATTCTTAAATACCTTTTTAAAAAATGGGATGGTGGTTTGAATCCCTTTGATTTCAAACTCATCCAGTGCCCTTTCCATGCGTTTTATGGCAGAAGCTCGATCCTTTGCCCAGACAACGAGCTTTGCAATAAGGGAATCATAAAAAGGGCCAACCATGTATTTATCATGAATATGGGTATCCACCCTGACCCCTGGACCGCCGGGAAAAATGATTGACTCGATTTCACCGGGCGAGGGCATAAAATTATCCTGGGGATCTGAAGCATTTATTCTGCACTCCATGGACCAGCCATTGGCATGAATTTCTTCCTGCCTGATTTTAAGCTTTTGGCCTGCTGCAATCAAAATCTGCTGTTTTACAATATCAATACCGGTTATAAATTCTGTCACAGGATGTTCAACCTGGACCCTGGCATTAACTTCCATGAAATAAAAATTTTTATCTTTATCAACAAGGAACTCCATTGTTCCGGCATTGTAATATCCAATAGCTCTTGCAATTTTTATGGCTGTTTCACCAAGAGTGTTCCGCAATTTTTCATCAACAAAGGATGAAGGGGCTTCTTCAATGAGTTTTTGATATCTCATCTGGATACTGCATTCGCGCTCCAAAAGGTGAACAAAATTGCCTGACATATCACCCAGGAGCTGGATTTCGATGTGACGGGGGTTTTCAATATATTTTTCAAGATAGATGTCAGGGTTGCCAAAACTTGCTTGTGCCTCTCCTGATGCCATGAAAAAAGCTTCAATAAGTTCTTTTTTATTACTGGCAATTCTCATGCCCCTGCCACCCCCGCCGCCCGAGGCCTTTAAAATTACAGGAAATCCAACCTTGTCAGCCATTTCACATGCCTTGTCAGCAGATGGGATAACATCATCACTTCCAGGAATAACCGGAATCCCGAGCTTGATCAATATCTGCCTGGCTGCTGATTTATTGCCTGCCTTTTCAATGACCTTGGCAGACGGCCCGATAAAAGTTATACTGCTGTCCTGACATGCCTGGGCAAATCCTGTATTTTCAGATAAAAAACCGTATCCGGGATGGACAGCATCAGCCTTGAACTCTTTTGCCGCCTGAATAATATTCTCTACATTTAAATAGCTTTTATAACTCAAAGCAGGACCGATATTTACAGCATCATCCGCATATTTTACATGAAGGCTCTCCTTGTCTGCATCGGAAAATACAGCAATAGTTTTGATTCCCATCTCTTTACATGTGCGAATAATTCTTACGGCAATCTCGCCCCGGTTTGCAATTAATATACGTTTGAACATTATAGAGCCCCTTTCTTGTAATTACTGAATATTTGCGAGCCATAACATCCTGGAATGGGTTATGTTCTTTCTATGATAATAAGCTCCTGTTTTTTCATAACAGGATCCTCATTTTCCACCAGGA
>JBDLIV010000506.1:0-1761 GCA_039714675.1 Thermodesulfobacteriota bacterium | reverse complement strand
AAACAACATGCCAGTCTCTGACTCTCCAGTATTTTGATAAACTGACTTCCCCCCATGTCTTCAGCCAGCAGAGAAGCTATGCAGCTGCTGCCAATATTGTAGTGGCCATTATTATATTTGTAATTGCACCTTTTTTAAGCTACAAAGCCATGTATATTTTATTTGGCAGCCTCATAAGTATGGCTGGAATATGGGCTATGACAAAACATCCTGCAAAAAAAAATATACCCCCCCAGAAAAAAAAACTTGTACTGAAAACGCGTTATTGGCTCTTTTATTTTTTAACCTTTATGGCAGGAGCACGACGGCAGATTTTTGTGGCGTTTGCTGTGTTTTTACTTGTAAAAAAATTTGGATTCACCATTCAATTGATTACCCTGCTCTTCCTTGTAAACAATATAATCAATTTTTTTATCAATCCTTTAATTGGAAAATTTATTGTTAAATACGGTGAAAGAAAACTTCTTTCCATTGAATATTTTTTTCTTGTTCTAATTTTTATATCCTATGCATTTGTGGAATCAAAAATCATTGTGGGTATTCTATATATTCTTGATCACATATTTTTTAATTTTTCCACAGGCATTAAAACCTATTTCCAAAAAATTGCAAATCCTGAAGATATTGCACCAAGTGCTGCTGTGGGATTCACTATCAATCATATTGCCGCAGTGATCCTGCCTGCCATTGGAGGGATACTGTGGATGGTAGATTATAAGATTCCCTTTTTATTCGGAGCTTTTTTCAGTTTTATCTCTCTTTGCCTTGTGCAGTATATCAAAACTGAACAAAACTATTAACAAGATATGTGCAAATAAACTATAATAAAAAGATAAACAAATGCCAAAACACAATTGTGGTAAATGTAGCTTCAAAGCTAATCTAAGGAGTAAATAATGAAAAATCATTCAAAGATAATATTGTTCGTCATTATTGTTTTTAACATCTATAATACCTGCCTGGCAAATCCCTTATCAGACTTAATGTCATTGTTCCAAAAAGACTTGGTGCTTGAACTTATTTATAAGAACCATCAAAATCTTATACAAGGAAGTGATGTATATTTGGCAGAGGATCCTAAAGGTAAAAAAACCTTAATTGGAGAAGTGACAAAAGTATCCCTGGTTGAGTCTAAAATGTCCAAAGTTGAAATCAGGATTAATAAAAAATATAAAGATCAAATATATGAAACCACACCATTTGTTTTGATGAGCAATATTTTTTCACAAAACGCCAATGCACATATTGTTGCAATCTCTTCTTCAGAAGTAACAGGCAAGAGATTATTGAAGTCTGGATCTTCTGTGAAGGGAATCACATTTTTTGAATATAAATTTGCCTCCACCGGAGAAGAATTAAAAAAAATGATGGATAGCCTTGAAAAGCAACACAGAGAACTTCTGAGTCAACTCGAAGAATATATTGACACGTTTGACACTGACGAGTTCCAGAAAAGAATGGATGAACTTGCCAACCAAATAACATCATTTTCAAAAGAACAGAAAGAAACTTTTAAAAATGATGTTCTGCCGGCACTGAAAACTATGTTTAATTCAATAATGGAACAACTTGAAAAACAAAACAATAAGGAAAAATCAAAGACTTTAGAAAAACAATTAAAAGAGATAGAAAAAAGGGTTGAACTTTGATCTTGAAATAAATACCGGGTTGATAAAAATTTTAACAACTCACTTATAATAATATATATAAAGGTTTAGATTCAGTATAGCATGAGAAATTTTTTTTGTTTCATAGGATTGG
>JBDLIV010000505.1:0-1765 GCA_039714675.1 Thermodesulfobacteriota bacterium | reverse complement strand
CTTGAACATCTTCCCATGAAAAACAGAGAAATTGACACAGCAGTTATGAATATGGTGCTGCATCATATTCCACAACCACAACTTCCAATTTTGGAAGTTTATAGAGTACTAAAAGCAAAAGGCATATTTATACTTACAGATTTTGAAAAACATGATAATAAAAAAATAAAAAAGATCATGGGGGGATCATGGTCTGGATTTGAAAAAGAGAAAATAAAAACATGGTTAAAAGATGCAGGATTTACTCTTTTGTCCATTGACTCTTTTAAGGTAAAACACAAATTAACTATTAACTTATTTATATCACAAAAAGCATAAAGAGAGATTGTTAAAATTATGATTATTCCAATAATACTTGCAGGCGGTTCCGGAACAAGGCTGTGGCCTCTATCAAGAGAGCTTTATCCAAAACAGTTGATAGATATTTATAATGAAAACACAATGCTGCAAAATACAATATCAAGGCTGAATGGACTTGAAAACATAGGTTCTCCCATTGTGGTATGCAATGAAGAACACAGATTCATGACTGCAGAGCAATTAAGAAAGATCAATGTTGATCCCAAAGCAATTATTCTTGAACCTGTGGGAAGAAACACTGCACCTGCCATAGCCATTGCTGCATTAAAAGCCATGGAAAACAGTGAAGATCCAATACTTTTAATACTGCCTGCAGATCATGTTATTGAGAAAATTTCTCAATTTCATGATGCAGTTCTTTCAGGGCTTGAATATGCACAACAGGATAATTTGATTACATTCGGGATTGTCCCTGATTCTCCTGAAATTGGATATGGTTATATAAAGCAGGGAGAGTTGCTCAAAGAAAACAGAGAAATCTCTAAAATTCAAAGTTTTGTTGAAAAGCCTGATCTTGAAACTGCAAAAAAATATCTTGATTCAGGGTCTTACACATGGAATTCAGGAATGTTCATGTTCAAGGCATCTGCAATTATAAACGAACTTGAGAATCATACTCCTGAAATTTTGGAACCATGCAGAAAAGCCATATCCACAGGCACCCAGGATCTTGATTTTTTCAGACTGAATCAAAAGGATTTTCAAAATATTCCTTCAGATTCAATTGATTATGCTGTTATGGAAAAAACATCAAAAGGAGTTGTTATACCTCTGGATGCAGGCTGGAATGATATGGGATCATTTGATGCTTTGTGGCAGACAGGTGAAAAAGACAGCAATCAGAATGTCTTAAAGGGCAATGTTTTAACCCATGATGTTAAAGAAACCTATATTAATTCAGAAAAAAGCCTCATAGCAGCTGTCGGTCTTGAGAAATTTGTTATTGTGGAAACAAAAGATGCTGTTTTTATCTCCCCGAGAGACAGAGTTCAGGATGTAAAAAAAATAGTTAAACAATTAAAAGATCAAAACAGAAGTGAAGCAGTTAATCACAGTAAAGTTTACAGACCCTGGGGAAGCTATGAAACCATTGATATTGAACCAAGATTTCAGGTAAAAAGAATTACAGTAAAGCCTGGAGCAAAGCTATCTTTGCAAAAGCATTTTCACCGTGCAGAACACTGGACAGTGGTTTCAGGATCAGCAGTAATCACAAAGGGAGAAGATCAGATGCTGCTACAAGAAGACCAGTCCACCTATATTCCCCTTGGAACCAAGCACCGCCTTGAAAACCCCGGTAAAATCCCCCTTGAACTTATTGAAGTTCAGTCAGGCTCCTATCTTGGAGAAGATGATATTGTAAGATATGATGATGTCTATGGAAGAAAAGAACAGAAATAAAAAA
>JBDLIV010000504.1:0-1771 GCA_039714675.1 Thermodesulfobacteriota bacterium | reverse complement strand
TTCATAGGTGGAATATCCATGAAAATCTCTCATGTCCCAGTCACGGCAGCCCACAGAATAAATTTTATCTGCAATTTCAATTGGTTTATACATCTATTTATACCTCCCTGACTTTAGTTTTAAATTCTTAATCTTGAATTAATGTCAACAACATACAATTTAAAATCCTTTAAGCACTCTCTGCTAAATAATCCTAAATCAATTGCAAAGAGTGTGCCTTAATATTTTTGATCTCTTTTTTAAAAAAAATTAACTTAACCTTTATTACTATAATATTGTAAATTGAAAATCAATTGCTTATTGTTTTTGCACGATATTTGCTATAGCATCCTTAAATGGGTGGAATAAAAAATTGTGTGCTAAATATGGCAATGTTTTAATAGAAGTATGAATAGTATATGAAGTTTATAAAAAGAACAAAAATCAATGTACCTGTTGAAACACTTTTTTCATGGCATACCAGAAAAGGTGCCATATCAAGGCTGACACCGCCATGGGCACCCCTGAAAATGATCTCCCGCAATATGGATGGTATTCAAAAAGGGGTAAAGGTAAAATTCAGGCTGAATTTTTTTAAAATACCCATGATATGGGAATCAGAGCATATCGAATACAAAGCAAACAGGGAGTTTAAAGACAGACAGATAAAAGGCCCCTTTGCTAAATGGGAGCACACTCACAGATTTATACCAGATGGCCAAAACAACTCTTTCATGGAAGATGAGCTTGAGTTTAAACTCCCCTTTGGAGTGTTGAGCAGACCTTTTTATGGAATTGGCATTAAAGAGTTTGAAAAGATGTTTCATTACAGGCACAGGGTGCTGAAATATGATCTTGAAAATCATGTTGGGAAAACCAGAAAATTAAGAATTCTGATTTCAGGAGCCAGCGGAACCATTGGACAAGCTTTAATCTCTTTATTACAAACCTGTGGCCATGAAGTAATTGTGCTTGTGCGAAGAAAAAAGGATCTGTCAGATCATCAACTGTTCTGGAATCCTTATAAAGGTATATTGGATATTGAAAAGGCCGGGCAGATAGATGCTGTAATTAATTTAAACGGTATTGATATTTCAAAGGGCAGATGGACGGCAAAACAAAAAAAACTCATTATTGATTCAAGAGTAATTCCCACACGCCTGCTTGCAGAAAAAATAAAAAATATGACCTCTAAACCTGAAGTTTTTATCAGCGCATCTGCCATTGGTTTTTACGGAGATAGCAGTGAAAAAAGCGTAACTGAAACCGGTGCCAAAGGAGATCTTTTTATTTCCAGAGTTTGTAAGCTGTGGGAAGATGCAACTTTTGAAGCTCAAAAAGCCGGAGTCAGAACAGTTATGCTTAGAACCGGAGTTGTGCTTACGCCTTTGGGAGGTGCCCTTGCAAAAATGGCACTGCCGTTTAAGCTGGGCCTGGGAGTAATTCTTTCTAAAGGCAGACAATATTTGAGCTGGATAAGTATGGATGATGAAATATCAGCCATACTGTTTATTCTTGGGAATGATAAAATCAAAGGTCCAGTTAATTTGACCGCTCCTGAACCTGTTACCAACAGGGAATTTTCAAAAACACTTGCAAGGGTATTTTCCAGAAAAGTTTTTTTTACCATGCCAAAGTTTATGATCAGGGCAATTTGGGGACAAATGGGCCGGGAAACCCTTTTGGCAAGCAGCAGTGTGAAACCTGAAAAACTTTTGAATAACGGATTTGCCTTTCAGCATAAAACACTTTTTTTGGCACTCAAAGATCTGCTTGGTCACACGGGAGAGAT
>JBDLIV010000503.1:0-1781 GCA_039714675.1 Thermodesulfobacteriota bacterium | reverse complement strand
CCAGGTTGCAACACCGGTGCCAAGTGATTCTCCAAGAAGATATATGGGAAGTTTTTTTGACTGTACCTTTTGTATATGTTTTATAAGATCAGCAGCTTCGGACAAAATAAGCTCTTCACCGGGTTTTCTGCCATCTTTGCCAAAACCCGGATATTCCAGAATAACAATATTAGCAGGGATATCTTGCAAAAGATCAACATAATACATCCTGTCACAGGCAGATCCGGCATTACCATGAAAAATCAGTATCCAGCTTAAAGGTTTGTCAGCTTCCCTTAGATAAAATCTTAATTTTCCGCTTGATACTGCTTTAACATTAAACCTTTCCATTTCAGGACACTTGCCAAATGTAACAGGAGCAGGAAAGAACATAAAAGAGTTCTGAAAAAGAAAAAAAAATGCTAAAATGACAGCATAGAGCCCACCTGCGATCATCACTATTCTAAAAAAAATCATAATCGTTCATTCCCGGTTGCAAACAAGTTCACTGCTTAAAAGTTGTATTGACGTTTTCAACCTGCAATATTATCATACTCAACATACAATACAATGAATTTTAATAGAGGAACAGTATGAATACTAAAGAGATCATTGAGCTGGAAAACAAATTTGGAGCAAAAAATTACAAACCCCTGGATGTGGTTCTTGAAAAAGGCAAAGGCATCTGGGTCTGGGATGTTGAAGGCAATAAATACATGGACTGCCTTGCTGCATACTCTGCTGTCAATCAGGGACACTGCCATCCAAAAATAGTTACAAGGTTAAAAGAGCAGGCTGATAAACTCTGCATTACTTCAAGGGCATTTAGAAATGACCAGCTTTCCCTCTTTTATAAAGATATTTGTAAACTGACAAATTCCCACATGGTGCTTCCCATGAACAGCGGAGCTGAAGCTGTCGAAACAGTTATTAAAGCTGTAAGAAAATGGGGGTACAGAACCAAAAATATTCCTGATGGGAAAGCTGAAATCATTGTTTGTGAAAACAATTTTCATGGCAGGACCATGACTATTATCGGATTTTCCACTGAAGAGCAGTATAAAGAAGATTTTGGCCCTTTTACTCCTGGATTCAAGGCTATTCCCTTTGGTGATGCCAAAGCTCTTGAAGCTGCCATTACAAAAAACACAGTTGCATTTCTTGTGGAACCCATACAGGGTGAAGCAGGTGTTATTGTACCACCTGATGGATATTTAAAAGATATCAGAAATATCTGTACAAAAAAGAGTGTTGCATTGATATTTGATGAAATACAGACAGGCCTTGGCAGAACCGGAAAATTTCTGGCAGAAGAGCATGAAAATGTTGAATCTGACGTAACTTTAATCGGTAAAGCTTTATCAGGAGGCTGTTACCCTGTATCTGCAGTTCTTTCCAATGAAGAAGTTCTCGGGGTATTCCTGCCCGGGGAGCATGGTTCCACTTTTGGAGGGAACCCGCTTGCATGTGCTGTAGCAAGAGAGGCTTTAAAGGTTTTAATAGATGAAGGCATGGTTGAAAATGCAGCCAGCATTGGTAATTATTTCCAGAACAAACTTAAAGAAATCCCAAGCCCCTATATAAAAGAAATCAGGGGAAAAGGCCTTCTTATCGGTGTTGAACTCAGCCAGGAGGC
Source organism: Thermodesulfobacteriota bacterium (assembly GCA_039714675.1). GTDB lineage: Bacteria > Desulfobacterota > Desulfobacteria > Desulfobacterales > Desulfobacteraceae > Desulfobacula. Next base: position 166 of record JBDLIV010000503.1, on the reverse strand, counting down.
AGGAGGAGCAAGACCTTTTTGTGAAAGACTTATGAAAAAAGGTCTTTTATGCAAAGAGACACATGATAATGTTATCAGATTTGCTCCACCTCTGGTCATCACTAAACAAGACATTGACTGGGCTCTTGCTAAAATCAGAGAGGTCCTTATTCCATAAAAGCTTTAA
>JBDLIV010000502.1:0-1785 GCA_039714675.1 Thermodesulfobacteriota bacterium | reverse complement strand
TACTTAGTTGCCCTCTCCCATATCTGCGAACTGCCTGGCAATACTGTCCCGCTCATAAACAATTTCAACCCTTCTATTCAAAGATCTTCCCCTTGCAGTGTCATTTGTAGCAACAGGATGATAATTGGCATATCCCTCTGCAGAGACATATTGAGGCGGCACTCCGTTTTCAACGAGCAGGCGAACAACTGTTGATGCCCTTGCGCTTGAAAGTTCCCAGTTGGATGGAAACATGGTCGAGGATATCGGAGAGTTGTCTGTATGTCCCTTTATCTTAACACGGTATGCAAGCTTGGAAAGGACAGCAGCAGCCTTTTTTAAAATATCTCTTCCTTTTGCAGATAGATTTGTTCCGCCTCTTGAAAATAGTAAAAGATCAGACATGCTTATAACAACACCATCTTCAGTTTTTGTAACGCTAACTTCCCCTCCAAGTTTATTGAACAATACAAGCTCTCTTACCTCAGAAACTATATCGTCCATCTCTTTTTCTATCATGGCGCCAAGTTCATCAATCTGTTGATTTTGAGAAGGTGGTTCAGAAGGAACAACATGCATGGTAAGACTTTCTTTTGTGCTGGATTCAGGTACGGTGTGGGTGCCCAGGGCAGTTCTTAAAGATTTAACAAGTTCTTTATATGTCTCCTGCTGTGTGGTGCTCATGGCAAAAAGAAGGACAAAAAAGCACATTAAAAGTGTAACCAGATCAGCAAAAGTTAACAACCATGGTGCTGTACCTGTTCGAGGACATTTTACATCTTTTGCCGGTGGATTACGTAATTCTGCCTCTTCTGCTTTAGCTGCGTCTTCAGCCATTTGTTATTCTTATATTATTGATTTATCTTTACCCTCTTTTTTCTCACCCATATAGATATTGAGCTTGTCTTCCATAAGTTTAGGGTGCTCACCCTCTCTTATGGAAATAATCCCGTCAAAAATTATATTCATATTGGTTATCTCTTCTTCATTTCTTCCAGCCAGTTTATCTGACATGGGAATAAAAAAGAGATTGGCAAGAACAGCACCATAAAATGTAGTGATCATGGCAATAGCCATCTTAGGACCGATGGAAGAAGGGTCATCCAGGTTTGCAAGCATCTGCACAAGTCCTATCAGTGTGCCTATCATTCCAAATGCAGGCGCATAAGTTCCCATACTGGACAACATATCAGAGCCGGTATCAAGAGCTTTTTTAGTTAATTCCATCTTTTTTTGCATCATTGCTGCAATATCTGCTGTTTTAATGCCATCAACTGTCATCTGCAAAGCCTGGGCAAGATATGGATCACTTGTGCTGGCGATATCTCCTTCAATGGAAAGAAGTCCGCCTTTTCTTGCTTTATTTGATGTTTTCACAAGATTGGCAATTATATCTTCAGCAGGTTCAAGTTTGAAAATAAAAATTTTCATGGCAGCTTTAAACACACCCATAAAATCCACAAGAGGGTAAGCAATCATTGTGGCTGCCACTGTACCACCTACAACGATTAATAGAGAAGGAATATTAATAAATGCAACAATGCTGCCACTAATCAGTATTGTACCAATAACAAATCCAATACCTGAAACAACACCAATAATCGAAGCTATATCCATTTTTAGACCCTTATATAAACGATCTCATCAACAGGGTATTCCCTGTTATATTTTTTAATGTTATCAATAGAATCTCCTGTAAGTAAAGTATTTACAGAGAAAAGTTTGGTTCCTGTATTTGTAAAAAGAGCTGTTCCCAGGGTCATACCAGGCTCAAGCTGATGTACTCCAACACCTCTTACCTTGTAG
>JBDLIV010000501.1:0-1794 GCA_039714675.1 Thermodesulfobacteriota bacterium | reverse complement strand
TCGCCTGCTAAGCGAGTATGGGCGTTATAGTCCATCGAGAGTTCGAATCTCTCTTTCTCCGCCACTTCTCTTATTAAAAATCAATTGATGTTGTAAACATCCAGATGTCTATACCGTCATTAGGCTCTTTGATGGAGGCATTTGAATAGTGTATATATAGAAAATTCAGGCCAAACAACCCAATTTTAGTACCAACACCGATCTTGTTCTCAAACTGCAAATTAGTGGACAGATTCCTGTCTGCTATATGATATTCATCAAGATAAGCCACTCCGATTCCACCTTTAATATAGGGTCTTATGGTGTTTGATTCACTGCCAAAATAATATACAAACACAGGGGATAACACCACAGCGTTAATATCGCCATTATTGTGTTCCAAGTGATTATAAGAGAGTTCAAAATATCCTGAAAAATACCCAAGATTTGATTCAAACCATTTAGAGGTAAAATCTTTTTTAATGCCCAGTCGATATATATCTATATTTGAATCAGCTGCTCCATAGCCAAAAGATATCCCATAGCCTGAAGATTCAGCCATGGCAATATTGGACAATAGAACCAAACTTAAAACAAGAAGTAAAAACTTTCTCATATCAATCCTTTTTTATTATCATGCAATAGGGCATTCAAATAATATGATTTATCATGCTTAAGCTTTTTTAAATTAAAGACTCAATTTATTCAAGACAAAAATTTATCTTCTGCAAAATCATTATAAGCTGTCCACAACTTTCTTATCTTGGTTCTTCTAAGCGCATTAACCCTTGACATACAATTTAAGGGGGTTTATATCCATCTAACAGAATAGCTTGAAACAAGTTAATTTTTTATGATAAGTAGAAAAATATGCATTTAAAACAAGAGCTAAATAAAAATAAAACATTGTTTGTAAGAAGATGGTTTCAGGCTACAATTGATACATATCCAGCCCAGACTGCAAAGGTTCTTGGCAAGGATTCCAACCGATTTGATAATCCCGTAGGGTCTGTCACACACGAGACCATTGAAAATGTATTTAATCTTATTTTAAAAGATTATACCCAACAGACACTTGAAAAAGAGCTTGATCCCATAATTCGTATTCGAGCTGTACAATCATTTTCTGCATCAGACGCTGTAAGTTTTGTTTTTGCCTTAAAGGAGATTGGTGAAGACATTATTGATACCAGCCTGATTAGAAAATTTGATAAACTTGTGGATAAAATTGCGCTGGCGGCGTTTAACAAGTTTATGAAATGCAAAGAAGAGATATTCCTTTTAAAAGCCACTGAGAGTAAAAGAAGGATTCACAGGGCTTTTGAAAGGGCAGGTTTAGTAACTGAGCTGACCGAAAAAGATCTTATCGGCTCAAACAAATCTTAATCTGCATGACCAGTTTAAAATAGGTCATGCATAAAACAATGAGGTGGTTTAATATGAATCAAAAGTACTTGATCCCCCTGACAGCTGTTTTCCTGCTATTTGTAATAGCATACATAGGTGTTGAGGGAGCAGGGCTTCAATGGTTCTTTGGAATTGTTTTTCCCTATGCAGCCATAATTTTTTTTCTTGCAGGTTTTGTTTACAAGGTAATGGGCTGGGCAGCTTCTGCTGTTCCGTTCAGGATCCCAACAACCTGCGGGCAGCAAAAATCTCTGCCATGGATAAAACAGAACTCCATTGACAACCCTGATACTTCAACAGGTGTGTTTATTCGTATGATTCTTGAAATTTTTCTTTTCAGATCTCTGTTTCGAAACACAAAAGCAGCCTTTAACAAAAATGCTTCAAACAGATTGTCCTACTCCTGGG
>JBDLIV010000500.1:0-1810 GCA_039714675.1 Thermodesulfobacteriota bacterium | reverse complement strand
TTCCCAGTAAAAATCAGGATCTTTTCTCCCAAAATGACCATAAGCTGATGTTTTTCTATAAATCGGGCGGAGAAGATCAAGGGTTTCAATTATTGCAGCAGGTCTTAAATCAAATACCTCTTTTACAATATCAACTGCTTTTGACTCAGGTATTTTCCCGGTTCCCATGAAATCAACAAGAAGAGATACAGGCTGGGCAACACCTATGGCATAGGCCACCTGAATCTCACATTTATCTGCGATACCTGATGCAACAAGATTCTTTGCCACATATCTTCCCATGTATGACGCACTTCTATCAACCTTTGAAGGATCTTTTCCGGAAAAGCACCCTCCCCCATGACTGCCCTGCCCCCCATAGGTATCAACAATAATCTTTCTGCCGGTAACACCGCAGTCTCCCATGGGGCCACCTATAACAAATCGTCCAGTGGGATTAATAAAAAATTTTGTGTCGCCATCCATCATTTCTGCAGGAATAGATTTTTTTATAACCTCTTTAATAATGGCAGTTTTAAGATCACCATATGATACATCAGGAGAATGCTGTGAAGAGACCACAATTGTATCCACTCTTGCCGGTTTTCCCCCTATATATTCAATTGTTACCTGGGATTTCCCATCAGGCCTTAAAAAATCCAATGCACCGTTTTTTCTGACCTGGGTAAGACGCTTGGTAAGCTTATGGGCATAAATCACAGGCATGGGCATAAGTTCAGGAGTTTCATTGCTTGCAAACCCGAACATCGAACCCTGATCTCCGGCACCCTGATCTTTATAAAGCCCTGCTCCCTCATCAACTCCCTGGGCAATATCAGCAGACTGCTGATCAATACTTGTGACAACAGAACAGGTCTGCCAGTCAAATCCCATATTTGAAGAGTTATATCCAATATCTTTAATTGTATTTCTAACCACTTCAGGAATATCTACATAGCAATCAGTGGTAATTTCCCCTGCAACCATTGCAAGGCCTGTTGTTACCAAAGTCTCACATGCGACCCTGCATTTTTTATCTTCAGACATTATAGCATCAAGGATGCCATCGGATATTGCATCTGCAACTTTATCAGGATGGCCTTCTGTTACTGACTCAGATGTAAACAATATAGATTGATCTGCTGGCATGACAAACTCCTTATATATTTGGGGTGAATTTTATATTAATCAAATAATTCATATTTTCTGCTTTAATTAATAAGTTTTTATTCTCTGTTTGTCAATAAAAGTGACTGTGAAAAGACAAACAGCTTGACAATTACATCAGAGCTTTTATGGTTTAATGTGATTCTTTAAATTTATAAGCATGCTTGGAGAAAATATGCAAAAAAATAGTAGAATTACTGGAATCGGCTCTGCACTTGTTGATATCCTGATCAATGAATCTGATGAATTTTTATCTTCACTTGGAAAAGAGAAAGGCGGAATGACCCTTGTAGAAGACACTGATATTCAAAAAATTCTATCTGCATCCAGACAAAAACCCTTTGTTGTTCCAGGTGGTGCTGCCTGCAATACAATCGTCGGGGTTGCATGCCTTGGCGGTGATGCCAGGTTTATTGGAAAAAGAGGAGATGACAGCTATGGTGAAACTTTTGAACAAAAACTTGTTAAGAGCAGAGTTGAACCCCTTGTTTCAACATCCAGCTCTCCAACGGGTAAAGTTCTCTCTGTTATCACTCCGGATGCCCAGCGCTCCATGTTTACCTTTCTTGGTGCTTCCACAGAACTTGATCCTGAGTCAATCACATCTGACATGTTTAAAAGGACTGCCATAACCATGATTGAAGGATATCTTCTGTTTAATAAA
>JBDLIV010000499.1:0-1817 GCA_039714675.1 Thermodesulfobacteriota bacterium | reverse complement strand
AGGGCGCTATTCATTTGATTTTTTGTTTTTAAAAGATGAAGTTGCAAGGAAAAAATATACTCAAAATAAAAATCATGGTGATGAATTTATCCTTGATGTTCGTGAAAATTTTATTGATTTTACATTTATAAATACATTTATTGATCAGGATTTTATTGCAAAACACAAGCTTTTTGTCACAGGAAAGTATCTTGACCAGTCTTCAATGAAATGGAAATATTATATAAAATCCAAAAAAGCGCAGGATTATAAAGAGATGATCATTGATACTCTCTATCATCCACCAAAGATATTTGTGGATGAAGCTGCCACAAAGGAAGGAATTCTATATCTTAACCATAAATTTGAAGACAAACCATTAAAGATTGATTATATTGAAAATACCATGATTGGAATTGAATATTTGTGGGGTGGTCCTGTTCATCTTGAGACAAGCGAACCTGTAGTATCTAAAAAAACAGCAACAAGCTATGCCAGCTTCTGGGATCCTGGAGCGGGTGGCACAAGATCTGCTGAGCAGAGTCCTGAAGATATTAAATGGAAAAGAGTGCGTTATGTTATAGAAAACCGTAAACTTTACAAAAAGGAGTTGTGACAGCAATTTTTAATTGTATTATTTGAATTTCAAATATTGAATTTAATTGTTTTTTAGTTCGAAATTCAAAATTTATAACTCAAAATTAGAAACAGGGGAGTTATGATTTAATATGGGAAATAAAAATTTAAAAAGAAGATCCATTGATCACACCATAGATCTTTTGGATGAAAATATTATTGATTATAAAAGGCTTAAACCCATCTCCTTTGAAGAATTTTTAAATGTTTTAAATGCTCAGCCTTCCAGAGTTTTAAGAAATATTTTTCAAACCTTCCATGATATGATAAAAAGTTATGTTAAAGAATCAGAAGATGCAATATCCACCAATATTGATGAATTGACTTTTACCAATTATGATTGTTCCAGGCTTTTTGTTGAAGACTCTGAAAATCCATATTTTACTGATATGCTTTTCGCCAATCGGTTTATGAAACAGATGGAATATCTGCGCCATGGTGCACAACAGAATCGAATATATATTTTCCACGGACCACACGGTTGCGGCAAGAGCACTTTTTTAAACAATTTATTAAAAAAATTTGAGCTTTATGCAAATACCGAGGAAGGCTTAAGGTATGAAATAGTATGGCGCCTTGATATTAATAAATTAAACGATAAAGACAAATCTGTCTCTATCTCTGCCTTTGAAAAACTTATGCATTTTGTTGAAAAGAGAGAAGATACTCAATTGCAACCCGAATCCAAAGAGCAGGAAGCTGCTGCGGGAATAGTTGCCGACAGACATGGTGATTATCTTGAAATTCCCTGTATTTCCCATGATAATCCTTTTCTTGTAATACCCAAGGATCAAAGAAGGATAGTCTTAGACGAACTCATTAAAAATGATGAATTTAAATGGCGTCTCTTCACAGAAAAAGAGTATGAATGGGTTTTTAAAGAAGATGTCTGCACCATTTGTTCTTCTATTTATCAGTTTCTGCTGGAACGTCTGCAGAATCCTTCCAAAGTCTTTAAAATGCTCTATGCAAGACCCTATTATTTTAACCGCCGCCTTGGAAATGGTATAAGTGTCTTTAATCCTGGAGACCGCCCCTTAAAGCAGAATGTGATTTCAAATCAGATGCTGCAAAAAAAAATCAATTCTCTGCTCCAGGACAGTAATGTGATCAATTATATCTATTCAAGGTTTGCACAAATAAATAATGGAATATATGCGCTCATGGATATCAAATCACATAATGTGGATCGCATGGTTGAG
>JBDLIV010000498.1:0-1819 GCA_039714675.1 Thermodesulfobacteriota bacterium | reverse complement strand
ATCATGGGTTTAATTTTCAGCCTTAAAAATATTTCTAAAACCTATGGAGATGATACACTTTTTCAGGATCTTTCCATTGATTTTAAATTAAATGAACAGCTTGGACTCGTGGGAATGAATGGTTCCGGCAAATCAACACTGCTAAAACTTATTGCAAGAGAGATTGAACCGGATGAAGGTCAGATAATCGGTGAAAAAGGTTTAAAGTTCATATATCTTCCCCAGGAAGACCGCCTTGACCCGGAGAGAACAGTGGAAGAAATTTTATATGATAGTGTCAATGACAACTTTTTTGATGAAAAACAGCGCCATAAAATTGTTCAGACATCTCTTGGAAAAGGAGGGTTTACAGATACTAACATTTTGTCAGGAAAATTATCCGGGGGATGGAAAAAGAAACTGGCAATTACAAGGGCTCTTTGCTGCAAGCCCGATATCCTTTTATTGGATGAACCAACCAATCATCTTGATATAAACGGGATTTTATGGTTGGAAGAAATTTTAAAAACTGCCCGATTTTCCTTTATAGTTGTAAGCCATGATCGTGCATTTTTAGAAAATATTTGTCTGAATGTCATGGAGATCGGCAAATATTATCCTTTAGGTTTTTTTAAAGTCCAGGGTCAATATAAGAAATTTGATAAAGAGAGAAAAAAAGTTTTAAAGGCACAGCAAAACCAACAGGCATCACTGTCAAGTAAAATGAGAAGGGAAGACGAATGGCTGCGCCAGGGTCCCAAAGCAAGAAGCACTAAAGCCAAGTACAGAATTGAACAGGCTCATAATTTAAGGAGAGAGCTCAACAACTTAAAACAAAAAAATCAAGATACTGCAGTGGTGGACATTGACTTTCATGCCACGGGCAGGAAGACAAAAAAGTTGTTAAAGGCATTTCATCTTAAAAAAAGCATAAACAAGAAAAAACTTTTTTCTGATATAAGCTTTGAGCTAGGGCCAAAAATGTGCCTTGGAGTTGTTGGGGAAAACGGCAGTGGCAAGTCAACCTTTTTGTCAATCCTGGAAAAGAGAATTCAGCCCGATGAAGGTAAAATTCAATGGGCGGAAAATTTGAAAATCGCTGTATTTGATCAGAACCGCTCAAAGCTGAATCCTGAATCAACGCTGAAACAGGCTTTAAATCCGGCAGGCGGAGACAGTGTAAATTATAAAGGCAGGACAGTTCATGTTGTTACATGGGCAAAGAAATTTTTATTTATGCCTGATCAGCTTGATATGAAGGTAAAAAAACTTTCCGGAGGTGAAAAAGCAAGAATTCTGCTTGCCAATATCATGCTTGCACCCTGTGATATTCTTTTTCTTGATGAACCAACCAATGACCTTGATATTTTATCCCTTGAAGTTCTTGAAGAGAGTATAAGACAATTTCCAGGAGCTGTTGTTATTGTATCCCATGACCGTTTTCTCATGGATAGTGTCTGCCATAAAATTTTATATCTTGATTCTGCCGGGGAGGCACATTTTTTTAAAAATTTTGATCAGATTCTGCATTATCGCCAAAAAAGTATTTCTGAAAAACAGCAGAAAACCATAAAAGTAGTAAAGCAAAAAAAATCTGCTCCAATAAGTTTTACCTATAAAGAAAAATATGAATTGGAGAATATTGAAGGAAAGATTCTGGAGCAAGAAGAGATGGTTGAAAAATTAACCAGTAAAATCCAGGAGCCTGAAATCATAAATAATCCTGAAAAAATGAAACTCTTTTGTTCAAAGCTTGAACAATCCCAGGAAGAGGTTAATACTCTCTATGAAAGATGGGAGTTCCTTGAAAGCAGAAAACAGGGGTAGGGTGAAAAATAAT
>JBDLIV010000497.1:0-1820 GCA_039714675.1 Thermodesulfobacteriota bacterium | reverse complement strand
TGTAATTGTTCCAAGCTTGACTGCCTGGGATTTTATGGAACTCAGTTTATTATCTCTAAGATCATCTGATTTTGAGCTCAACATCAATAATTCTGAATACCCCAAAATCGCCTGGAGGGGTTGATTAATCTCATGGCAGACTGCTCCTGCCATTTCAAGAACCCCTTGAAGCCTCTCTTTTTCATATCTCTCTTTTTGAGCAAGTTCCCGTTGAGAAATATCAGCAATAATCATAATAATGGATTCAACAGAATTCTCACTGCCAAAACCTGTGATGATAACCTGGGCATTAAAAATAGTATTATCCCTTTTTTTCAATTCAAAATCAAAATCTGCTTTGCCACTCTCTTTTAGATCATGGGAGATAATTTTTTCAGCATTTTGACAGTCAGTTTCTGATTTATAAATCATTTGTACATCACAATTTTCAAAATCTTCTTTTTTTTCATAGCCGAATATTTTATGCATTTCATTGTTTACCCACTTAAAAGTCCCACTTTCCACAAGACTAATCCCCACAGGAGACGATTCAATAATTTGTGTAAGCATCTTTCTTTGTTCTACCAATTTTTCTTTTGATTCTTTTTGTTCAATGGCAAGGGCAATATGCTGAGAGACAGAGTTTAACAAATCCAGATCTTCTTTTCCATAGGATGTTGATGATTCATAATCCTGAATCACAACAGCACCTTTTACACTGTTATTGATAATTAAAGGGGCGCCAAGCCATATTTCCGGGACAATACCCAAAGGCTTCCGGTTTAGATTACTTGCTAAGCGTAGAGCCTCTTCTTTTAAAAAAATCTTTGCTCCTTTTGCTTTGATAACCCGACTGGTTAAAGAGGAGGTTTTACTGAGATTAAAAATTTCCTCATGATCATCACCGTTTTCATCCACATAGTATGGAAAAGTGATGGAATCTTTGGCTGCATGATAAAGCGCAATATAAAAGTTATCAACATTAATAATTCCCCCCAAATTTTTGTGAATTACCTGATACAATTCATTCAAGTCGCGGGTATGGTTGACTGCTTCAGAGATTTTAAATAAAACTTTAATAATTTTATTTGCATCCCTCTGCACAAATTTTTTCTTTTTGTCCATGGCACCCTTTATTTTTGTATACAACCTGGTGTATTACACCTTGTTATGGAGTGGTGTTTTATGTAATAATCTACTGCAATAGATAGAGATAAATTATAATAATGATGATATAAATGCAATGTCTTATTTTAATAATTATGTTTAAGAGATATTAATGAAATCGTTTAAAGAAGTCTCTCTGTTATATGAAATCAGTGAAGCCCTGAACCAGCACATGGATATGAAAAAATCTCTGTTCAAGGTGTTAAGCGTCTTATCTGACTCTTTGAATCTGGTCAGGGGTATTATATTTTTGATCAACTCTGAATCAGGTGAAATCAGAATTGAAATTGCCCATGGTATTTCTAAAGAGACCATCCGAAAAGTCAAATATCTTCCAGGTGAAGGAATTGTCGGTCAGGTTATCCAGACAGGGGAGCCGGCTGTTGTCCCGCAGATCAGTAAAGAACCACTCTTCCTGGATAAAACCCATTCAAGGGATATTGACAGTGGCGGAGAATACTCTTTTATCTGCGTGCCAATCAAAAAAGACAACCGCATTGTTGGTGCCATAAGTGCGGACCGCCCCTTTGAGGGTAAAATATCTCTGGAAAAAGGAGAAAAACTTCTGTCGGTTGTTGCAGCCATGGTTGCCCATCATGTCATTAATATTGAAAAAATCAGGGTTGAAAAAGAGCAGCTTAAAACAGAGAATATCCGACTGAAATCCCAGCTTG
>JBDLIV010000496.1:0-1825 GCA_039714675.1 Thermodesulfobacteriota bacterium | reverse complement strand
CCGGCTTAAATTGGCTGCATTCTCTTTTGTTGTTACTATCAAAGCACAATTGCCGTCTGCAGGATGGGTCTGGGAACCAAAGGTGTGGGCACCATCGGGCAGAACCGGTCTTAAGTTTTCAAGCCCCGCCCTGGTCGTTGGCATAATGCCTTCATCTGCATCAATTTTAATGGATTTTTTTCTTGAAACCTGTATGGAAACAGGAAACATATATTTTTTTTGAAATTCTCTCTCATTGGCAAGAGCATCTGCATACTGCTCAGCTCTTCTCAAGGCAAGTTCATCACACTGCTCTCTTGTAACTCCTGTCTCTTTTGCCACATTTTCCGCAGTCTGGATCATTGCGTTTTTTGCCCATGGATCATTGTTGAACTGATCCATGACCCAGTTTTCAGAAATAACCTGGCCGCCTGGTCCCTGTGGATTAGGCCAGATGGTGTGTGGGCCGTTGGAGCATTTATCTGTCATAAGGGTGAATACATTTTCAAAATTGCCTGTTTCAACCCCCATGGCAGCCTGGAAGACTGCTGTGGTTGAAGTGGAGCATGCCTGGCTGACCATGGCTCCAGGAATGTTTCCAGCACCTATCAAAGCTGATGTCCATGGACCTCCATAAAAAATATGGGGCTGGCCGATTGTGATCCCAAGTATCAGGTAATCAAAAATATCAGGAGAGACATCCCTTGATTTAAGCCAGCTTTTTGCCGTTTTAGAACCAAGGTTGATTGAATGTTCATTGGAAAAATTTCCCTGCCATTTGGAAAATGGACTTGAATAATATCCCTTGTATGGAATAAATGCCTTTGTAAACATTTTGTTATCCTTTTAAATTATTAAATTTGAGTAATGAGATCGGCTTTGTCGAATTCCCCAATTTCATATCTCACTACTCATGTCTCAAATCCTGTTATTCATAAATTGTATTTATTTAAAACCGCTTCAAGCACACTGCCGCCAATGGCACGCGCCTTTTCTGAAATAGTTATGCAGTTGTTTTTTTCACCCCTTGGATCAATATCACCGATTTTAAGTTTATCCGTAACCTTTGTCCCTGTTCTTATTTGACCCCTTAAAATACCGTCAATCTGGGCGATCACAGGGTCGCTGTTGACATGACCTACCACCTGGTCTTTTTTTATCATGGCTCCTATTTCAAGGTCAGAACGGAAAATTCCTTCACATGGCGCACGAAGAACCCTTTCAATGGTAAACCCTTTTGTCTCCCCTGGAATACCGGTGTTTGGTTCCGGACAGCCTTTTGAAATTACTCGTCCAAGGTTGTGCCCCCTGTTTGTCTCAATTGCAATATGCACATCTTTGCCTGCGTCAAACCCGGGACCAAGACCTATAGTTAAAGGCGCTTCTTTCATGCTGGTTCCAAGGTTTCTTTTTGCAATAATGGCATCAATAACTACATGGGGTTTAATTGTTTTTATGCAGTCCCAGTCCGGGTCAACAATGACAGGTATCTTGTTTTCATCCCATGCAAGCTGCATTCCATCCGGAGAAACAATTTTTTTTGCCTCAACCCCTTCCACAATGATTTTTCCATCATGGACTGCTTCGCAAAAGGCAACCTTTCTTCTAACAGTAAGGGGAGTTGGGATGTCCATTATAAAAATATTTTTCATATTGGCCTTAAAAAGCCGGTAGGCAATACCTGATCCGATTTCCCCGCCGCTTTTTATACCAATTACAAGTTCATTTAGTTTCGACATTATTTTTTATCTGTTTCTTTGTTTTTAATAGCAGCAAGAATCTTGTCCGGGGTTAAAGGAAAAGAATCCATGTAAACACCGATTGCATTGCACACAGCAGCGCTGTA
>JBDLIV010000495.1:0-1837 GCA_039714675.1 Thermodesulfobacteriota bacterium | reverse complement strand
TCAGATGATGATAAAAATTTCACCCCGCAAGATAACAGCAAATCCAGCGATAAATAAGATTAAATATATATGAGTGAAGAAGGAAAAAGCCCTTTTACTGAACATCTGGGAGAATTGAGAGATCGACTGGTTCGCTCTTTTATTGCTGTGGGCATAGGTTTTGCCGGCGCTTATTTCTTTAAGGAAAAACTGTTTGAACTCCTGACCGCTCCCCTTATAATTGCCATGGGCGAAAATGGAAATGCCCAGATGATTTTCACAGGACTTCCTGAAGCCTTTTTTACCTATCTCAAAGTATCTCTGCTTGCTGGAATTATTTTTGCTACTCCTGTTTTATTTTATGAATTCTGGATGTTTGTATCCCCCGGTCTTTACAGAACAGAAAAAAAATATCTTCTGCCCATTGTATTTCTCTCTGTATTTTTCTTTATCATTGGCTCTTCTTTTGGATACTTTGTTGTTTTTCCTTACGGCTTTAAATTTTTCCTCGGGTTTGCAACTCAAAACATCCATGCAATGCCGTCCATGAAGGAATACCTCTCTTTTGCTTCAAAAATGCTTCTTGCCTTTGGTTTTGTGTTTGAACTGCCTCTTGTTTTAACTTTTATGGCAAGAATGGGACTTGTTACAGTGCCTTTCCTGAAAAAGAATAGAAAATATGCTTTATTACTCTTTTTTGTGGGTGCTGCGCTCATCACGCCGCCAGATGTTGTTACCCAGGTAATGATGGCTCTTCCTTTAATGATACTTTATGAAATCAGCATTATTGGAGCTAAAATTTTTGGGAAAAAGAAGAGCAGTGACAGTGATGGTGATAACAAAGAGAGTGATGAGGCTGATGTACAGGAAAGTGACTCTCATGAAGATACAGAAGAAAATGAAGATGAAGCATGATATTGCTGTTTTTTTTATTGACTTTTAAGCGCTTCAGGGTTTAAAAACCCTAAGTATATAAATAAAAAAAGTGACAGTATGACTGGTGCTGTCAAAATAGATATAGATTAAATATTAAACCTTTACAGGAGTAAAATTGGTTATGAATAAAAAGTTACTGACTCTGCTTTTGGCTGCCGGGATCTCTGTGCTTTTTCTTGCAACAGGTCTCTATGCCGGGACTGAATTTTCCGATGAAATAACAATTGATTATAATAAATATGAAAAACGTATGTTTGGACCATCTGATCGTAATTTCGTTAATTTTCCACATAAAAACCATAATGTAGATTATGAAATTTCGTGTGATGAGTGCCATCATGTGGACCTTGAAATGGGTGACAATGTAAAACCGTGTGCGGAATGCCATATAGAACTTAAAGCGACAAAAAAGAATAGAAAAAGTATTATGCTGCTTAGGAATGCTTACCATGCAAGTTGCATAGAGTGCCACAAAGCATTTAATAAAGAAGCCGGTGACCCCCGTGGATTTGATGAATCTGCACCTCCTACCTCCTGCAGTGAGTGTCACATAAGAACGGCTAAAAAATAAAGAAAGAAATATTTAACCTACATTAGGAGTAAAATTGATTATGAATAAAAAATTACTGACTCTGCTTCTCGCGGTTGGAGTCTCTATCTCTTTTGCTGTAACAGCTTTATATGCCGAGACTGAATTTCCCTATGAAATAAAAATGGATTATAATCCATATGTAGAGCGAAAATATACACCTCCACAATATGAAGTTTTTGTCTTTACACATGAAATACATACTTTAGACTATGAGGTTTCCTGCGGTGAATGTCACCATGACAAAGAGGGAAAACCTCTTAATGACCTAAAGGAAGGAGACAGTGTCCAGCAGTGTGTGGAGTGTCATACAGAGCTTAAAAAGACAAAAGA
>JBDLIV010000494.1:0-1840 GCA_039714675.1 Thermodesulfobacteriota bacterium | reverse complement strand
GCCATTGCCCTTAGAAACAGGTGGAGAAGACGACAGCTTGATAAAGATCTTCAAGAGGAGATTGCTCCTAAAAATATAATATTGATAGGTCCTACCGGTGTAGGCAAAACAGAGATTGCCAGAAGACTTGCCAATTTAACTGATTCTCCTTTTTATAAAGTTGAAGCTTCAAAGTTTACCGAGGTTGGATATGTTGGACGGGATGTTGAATCCATGATCAGGGATATTATGGAATTGACTGTAAATCGTCTAAAAGCAAGACAGCAGGATGATGTCCAGGAAAAGGCAGCAAAAATTGCTGAAGAGAGGGTGCTGGATCTTTTACTGCCGCCACAGAAATCCAAGCAGGAAAAAAATGACCTTGAAAATGAGCAGGGAGAAGAAATTATAAAAGCAGAGCCTGTTGTATCAACCAGGGAAAAACTCAGGAAAATGCTTAAAAATGGAAAGCTTCATTCAAGAGAAATTGATCTTGAGGTGGCAGATAAATCTTCTCCCATGGTTGAGATTTTTTCCAATACCGGGATTGAAGAGATGGGCATTAATGTTAAAGATATGCTTGGCAATCTGATGCCGAAAAATACCAAACGCCGCAAGGTAAAGGTTAAGGATGCTTTAAAACTTTTGACCCAGGAAGAGGCAGCTCATCTTGTGGATATGGAAAAGGTGAAATCCGATGCCATTAACATGGTGGAGCAGTCCGGGATTATTTTTATTGATGAGATTGATAAAATAGCCGGCAAAGATAAAAGCCATGGACCGGAAGTTTCAAAAGAGGGAGTGCAAAGAGATCTTCTGCCTATTGTTGAAGGAAGCTCAGTACCCACAAAGTATGGAATTGTCAAAACAGATCATATCTTATTCATAGCTTCCGGGGCTTTCCATGTATCAAAGCCCTCGGATCTTGTTCCTGAACTCCAGGGAAGATTTCCCATCAGAGAAGAGCTGCAGTCCCTTGGAGCCCATGAGTTTACAAGGATTTTAACTGAACCCAAGAATGCTCTTATACTTCAATATATTGCTCTTCTCAGAACTGATGGCGTTAAAATTGAATTTACCGATGATGCTGTTGAAAAAATTGCATCAATTGCTGTTGAAGTTAATTCAAGTACTGAAAATATCGGTGCAAGAAGGCTTCATACCTTAATGGAAAAACTTTTGGAAGATATTCTTTTTAAAGCACCTGATGTTGAAGAAAAACATATTGTAATTGATGCATCCTTTGTGGAAGAACAGTTGATGAACATTGTTAAAAATGAAGATTTATCAAGGTATATATTGTGAAGACAAGTGTAGCAGAGATACTTATTGAGGCACTGCCTTATATAAAAAGATTCTCCGGTAAGACCATTGTGATAAAATATGGCGGGCATGCCATGAAAGATGAAAATCTTAAAAAAGATTTTGCTAATGATATCACACTGTTAAAATATATTGGAGTGAACCCTGTTGTTGTTCATGGTGGAGGACCCCAGATTAATAAAGTCTTGGATTCCATGGGCATTACCTCAAAATTTATAAGGGGTATGAGATATACAGATGATGCAACCATGGATGTTGTTGAGATGGTTCTTGGCGGTAAAGTTAACAGTGATATTGTTGCAGGGATCAACCGTCAGGGCGGGAAAGCAGTGGGTTTGACCGGAAAAGACGGTATGTTGATTACGGCCAATAAGATGACTATTTATCATCAGGAAGATGAGAATAAACCCCCTGAAATTATAGATCCCGGCATGGTGGGGGAGGTTTCTGAAATTCATCCAGATATTATTCATACCTTGATAGATAAAGGGTTTATCCCTGTTATTGCTCCTGTGGGTGTCGGGGAAAATGGTGAAAC
>JBDLIV010000493.1:0-1842 GCA_039714675.1 Thermodesulfobacteriota bacterium | reverse complement strand
TCCAAAAAGGTCATTGACAAGCGCATTAAAAATGCAAAGATAGAAATAGCAAAAAAACATATGTATCAATATGTTGTGATAAATGATGATCTTGATAAAGCTATAGAGGAGCTTTTTTTGATTTTCAAGAAAGAGATGGCTGAAAACAATGAAAGAAAAAAGTGACATTCTTTTTGGATTTCATTCTGTTTATGAGGCATTAAAAGCAGATAAAAGAAAATTCTATAAGATATTTATCTCCCAAAAAAGATCTTTTAAACGGTCTGATCAAATTAAGGAACTTGCCGGGAAAAGAGGCATTAAAATTGAGACGGCTGCTCCTGAACTTTTTGATAAAATGACGAATTTTGCAAACCACCAGGGCATACTTGCAAAAACATCTTTTTTCCCTGTTAAAAACGCATCTGAAGTTGTAACTCTTATTCCAAAACAACAGACACCATGCTTTATTTTAATCGTGGAGAGTATTGAAGACCCCCATAACCTTGGTGCATTGATCAGAACTGCCCTTTGTGCAGGAGTTGATTATATCCTTATCCCTAAAGACAGGTGTGCCGTACCCTCTTCAACAGTATCCAGAAGTTCTGCAGGAGCAATGGAACATGCCAATATTTTTATGATTACTAATACTGCTTCCATATTAAGATCTTTAAAAAAGAGTGGGGTATGGATATCAGGCCTTGATGCCAAAGGAGATATTCCCCTTTTTGAAGCTGATTTAAAAGGAGATATTGCACTTGTTATTGGAGGTGAACACAAAGGCATCAGACCTGGAGTTAAAAAAGAGTGTGATTTTTTGTTATCCATCCCTAATCAGGGGAATGTCAATTCTTTGAATGCTTCTGTGGCAGGAGGCATAGCAATGTATGAAGCGCTTCGACAAAGAAGCTGAAAATTGAGGCGGCCTGTGTCTACAGATTTGCAATCCTGTTTAAGAGCATATCCATTTTTACTGATAAAAAAGAGTATCAAGGCTTTTGAACAGCTTATATATCCCCTGAAGTGTTTAAAATGCGGGACATACATCGATCCAAAGCTTGTAAACCTACACACAATGGAGGCTTGTTTCTGTGATATCTGTATGAAGGATGGATTTTATCCCATTGATACACCCTACTGCATAAAATGCGGACTTAAATTTAACCAGAATTTCAGTGAAAATCATGTGTGCGAAATCTGTATTAAAACTCCGTTGCAAGTAGAAAAGGTGAGGGCAGTTGCTGAATATAAAGGTATAATCAAAGATGCGATACCTCTTTTTAAATATAGTTCCAAACTGGCTGCTGCAAAAGTTTTTGAGCTTTTGTTGTTTCAAGCATTTTTAAAGCATTATAAAGAGAAGAGTGTTGATCTGATTATTCCCATACCTTTGTACAAAAGCAAATTAAGAGAACGGGGATTTAACCAGGCATTTTTAATGGTTCGCAATTTTATAAAATTATATAGACAGCGTTTTGGGCAGAATCCTTTATGGAAAATAGATAATAGCTCTCTTATAAGAATTAAAAAAACAAAACCACAAACCGGTTTTGACATTGAACAGAGAAAAAACAATTTAAAAAAGGCTTTTAAGGTGGTTGATAAAAATTCAATTAAAACAAAAAATATAGTTTTAATCGATGATGTTTTTACAACCGGGGCAACCTGTAATGAAGCAGCCTTGGAATTATTAAAAAATGGTGCCGGCAGGGTTGATGCACTGGTATTTGCCAGAACTTGATTTTTTTATTTGAAATAAAAATTAAACCAATCTCTCTAACTGCCTTAAAAGTCTGTATACACTCTTTGTATCTCTGTCTAATAGATACCAGACAGCTTTGTTCCTAATAATTTTCATTAAAA
>JBDLIV010000492.1:0-1846 GCA_039714675.1 Thermodesulfobacteriota bacterium | reverse complement strand
AGCATTCTTAAAAGTGTTGTTTTGCCGCATCCTGACGGACCCAGGAGCGTAACAAGAGAACCTTCGGGAATTTCAAGGTCTGTTTTTTGAACAGCAACAACATCACCAAAATGTTTTTCAATCCCTGTGAACTTAACAAAAGCCGGGTCTTTTTCCTGATTCAAAACTTCTATCTCCCAAATAGTTGGAATTTAATCTTAAAGAGCTTTAATACAAAAGCTCTTTAAGATTTTTTAATTTAAATTATTTTCCTGCTCTTACCCTGTCCCACTTTTCAGCCCAGTCAAGTTGATGACCGTTCCAATAGTCTGGATCTGCAAAGAGATAACCATTAAGTTTTCCAGTTGGATCAAATGCCGGCAGCTTCTGAACTTCTTCAGGTATAGCAACCTTTGTAGGATCAAGACTTGGCGGATAACTCTGACCTTTTGCAACTGCAATGGCAGCATCAGGTTCAAGCATGAAATTCAACAGTTTCTGAGCTACATCAAGATCTGTTCCCTTGAGTACATACATATATTCCATCCATGAATAAGTGCCATCCGGTGCAAGATATCCTATTGGATGTCCCTGTTTCTGGAGCCCGGCTACTCTGCCTGACCATGCTACTGTTGCATAGATATCACCATTGGCAAGAAGACTCATTAATTCAGAACCTGATGCCCAATATTTTTTAATAAGACTACGCTGTTCTTTTAAAGCATTCCAAACAGCATCCACATCTTTTATATTGTTTGGACTCTGGCCGGTGTGCAGTGCTGCATACCACATATTGGTTCTGAAATCTCCACCCCAGGAGCCGAGTTTGCCTTTAAGGCTTTTGTCATACAGCAATGAAGCGCCAAGCTTTTCAGCTTTTTCTTTGGAAATTTTATCAGTGTTGTATGCTATACCAGTCTGTCCAAGATCAAATGGGACAGCAGAAAGATTACCATCGGTTATCCCTTTTAAGGTGTCGATCATCTTTGGCATTACATTTTTAAGATTTGGGATCTTTGATTCATCAAGGACAACATTAAATCCAAGAGCTTTATATCTTGCATAATCATAAACCGCACTTAAATGAGCAATATTAAATTCTCCTCCGGGAGGATAAGATGCTTTTACCTGGGTTAAAAAAGCATCCATACCAGTAAAGGCTGCATCAATTACTTTAATACCGGTTGCCTTGGTAAAGGGATCAAAAGCAAACTTTCTCAACGCTTCTGAAGTGGAACCTCCCCATGAATGACAGGTAATGGATTTTGAAGCAAATGCTTTGCTTACAAGCCCAAAGGGTCCACCAGCCAGGCCAAGGGCTGCACCTGAAATACCAACAAATTTTACAAAATCACGTCTTGAAATTTTACCTTCCTTGTAATTTTCATACACATCATCAAGTCTTTTTTCGAGTTCTTCTGCCATTTTCATCTTCCTCCTTTTTTAAAATTAAGAACACTTGTAATACACTATTATTTGCCTATCCCTTTTGCAAACTTTCTAGAAACATAACCTGCAAGAAGAGGTATTGAAACAGTAAGAACAATCATGACCGCGCCAAGAGCATTTATCTCCGGACTTATGGAATTTCTAAGCATGCCAAATATTTTTACAGGTACAGTTTGATTCTGAGCAGTTGCCCAAAACAGTGTTGCTGTGACATCATCAAATGATATGGTAAATGAAAAAAGCATACCGGCAAATACAGCTGGAGCAAGCAGAGGAAAAGTTATCTCCCTGAATGTCTGAAAAGGGCTTGCACCAAGAGACAATGCAGCTTCTTCATATTCACGTTTAATACCCACAAGCCTTGCCTGCACAATGAGCAGCACATAGGGCAGAGTTAATACAACATGACCTATAAGCA
>JBDLIV010000491.1:0-1852 GCA_039714675.1 Thermodesulfobacteriota bacterium | reverse complement strand
CACCCTCTTGATTTATGCCCTGCAGAACATTACTCTTGAAACAATTTAAATATCATTTCAGATATAAATTAAGAATAAAATATAATAAATGGTGACTGATCTTGATAAAAATTACAACCACAATCAAACTTGTTATCGCATTGCTGATATTGACGTTCCCCATGGATATATTTGCAGATTCACCCATAAAAATCCATGTCAGCATACTGCCTCAAAAATACTTTGTTGAAAAAATCGGCAGAGATAAAGTTCAGGTTGATGTTTTGGTAAAACCCGGAAAAAGTCCTGCAACCTATGCTCCGTCACCCGCCCAGATCAAAAAACTTGATCTGGCTGATATTTATTTTAAAATTGGAGTCCCCTTTGAAAACTCTATTTTACATAAAATCAAATCAATGAATAAAACAAAAATTATCAATACAAACCAAGAGGTTGTTTTACGAGATATTACTAAACACAGGCACATTGAAAAATCAGATCATAACAGCCATGCTGCTGGTAAAGATCCGCATACATGGATGAATCCTTTAATTGTAAAGAGACAGTCCAGGACAATTTTTCAAACACTTTCAGAATTTGATCCGGGCAACAGGGAGTATTTTAAAAATAATTATCTTCAATTTATCAAAGATCTTGACAAGCTTGATAAGCGGTTACACACAATACTCAATGGGTTAAAGGGTGAAAATATATTTGTGTTTCATCCTTTTTTAGGATATTTTACCGATGCTTACGGTTTGAACCAAATTGCAATTGAGACCATGGGAAAAGCTCCCAAAGGCAAAGAGCTTTCCAGAATCATCAAACTTGCAAAAAAAGAGGGGATTAAGAAAATTTTTGTCCAGCCCCAGTTTGACCGGAATGCGGCAAACAAGATTGCATCTGTGATTAATGGCAGGGTAATATCCATTGATCCCCTTGCATATGATTATCTTTTAAATATGGAAAATATTGCCCAAACAATTGCCAGGGAATTAAAAAAGCCATAATCATGCATAAAAACTCTGAAATAATATTGGATAATGTCTCCTTTGCCTACAAGGAGCGCAATATCCTGGAAAATGTAAACCTTGAAATTCAAAAAGGTGAATTTGCAAGTATTGTCGGTCCCAATGGAGGAGGGAAAACCACTCTTCTTAAATTGATACTCGGCTTGATTAAACCTGACAAAGGAAAAATCCGTATATTTGATAAAGAGCCTGACAAGATAAGGCACAAATTAGGATATATGCCCCAATATGCTCATCTTGATATGAATTTTCCTGCCAATGTCATGGATGTTGTGCTCATGGGCAGACTTGGCACAAGCAATTTATGGTTCTCAAGAAAAGACCGGCTAAAGGCTTTGGAAGCCATTGATCAGGTAGGGATGACTGGCTTTAAAAAGACAGGTTTCAATGAACTCTCCGGCGGTCAGAAACAGCGAATTCTCATTGCCAGAGCCTTGTGTAGCAGCCCTGACATTCTATTATTAGATGAGCCTACTTCAAATGTTGATCTTGAAACAGAAGAAAACCTGCTCTCCATTTTACAAAAACTAAATGCCAAAATTACCATTCTTTTAGTCTCCCATGATCTTGGCTTTGTTTCAAAATATGTAAAAAGTGTTATCTGTGTAAACCTCAATGTTGTCATTCACCCTACAACCCTTGTAAACGGAGAGTTAATTAAAAATATTTACCATGGTGATCTAAGAATGGTACGTCATGACCACAGATGCAGTGATGAGGGACATATTCATGATTGAACTGCTCAACGCAATCTTTGATCCCGACAACCTGTTTTTAAAATATGCTTTTATCATGGGCGGCCTTGCCTCAATATGCTTTGGTATCATTGGAACATTTGTCAC
>JBDLIV010000490.1:0-1859 GCA_039714675.1 Thermodesulfobacteriota bacterium | reverse complement strand
AGAGGAACAGAATATTCAATATCTTTGCCCCGCACGGGAGCCTGCTGACGGCTTCCTCAGCCTCCGCCCCGGCCCATATTCTGAAACGGATTGCCTCCCATACTGGAAAAACCACCCTGCTGCCCGCCTCTGCCAAATGCTGAAGAGAATCCACCTCCCCTTGATCCTCCAAACCCGAATTCCTTTAAAATATCACCAAGGTCAAAGTTCCTGAAAATATCTTCCTGGGAAAATCGCTGCTGGAAATCGGCTGAGCCATATGTATCATACTGATTCTTTTTTTTAGGATCACTTAAAACAGCATAAGCTTCACTGATTTTTGTAAACTTTTTTTCCATTGTTTTATCACCCTTTGTTTTATCAGGATGATATTTCAAGGCAAGTTTCCGATATGCTTTTTTTATTTCAGAGGCACTGGCTTTTTTATCAATACCCAGAATTTTATAATAATCTTCAGACATTCTGTTCCTTTATGTTTTTATATTGATGAACCTAATATAATTCCTATTTTTTTCATGCTCTGTTACCGACGGTAAATATTGCAATCCACCCGTGGCGGTTAATTCAATTATTTTAACAATTTATGTCTACTATAGTAAGTTTGAATCTATGCAAGTCAAGCCTTGTTTTTAAATGCAGACAAGGCAACCATTAGTACTGATATTCCAGCAGGTGTCATCCCCTCAATCCTGGATGCCTGTCCCAGGGATTCAGGAAGGATTTGACACAGCTTTTCTGTGAGCTCGTTTGAAAGACCATGGGTTTTCTTGTAATCAAAATTACCTGGAATATTTATTTTTTCAAGATCTTTATATTTATTTATCTCTTTGATCTGGCGTGCAATATATCCTTCATATTTTATCTCAATTTCAGCCTGCTGTTCAGCCCTTTCAAGAACAGGTGCGGGCTGCGGGCAAATATCTTTTAAAGATTCATAATCAAGCTGTGATCTTTTGAGAAGCTGATCAAATTTTACCCCGTTTGTTATTTTATTTGTACCTTTTGCAGATAAAAATTTATTGACAGATTCAGAGGGCTTTACAATGGTTGTTTTAATCCGCTGAATTTCATTTTGAGTCTGGGTTTGTATCTCTTTACATAACTTCAAGGTATCATCGTCCACAAGCCCCAACTCATTACCAATGGCAGACAATCTTAAATCAGCATTGTCTTCCCGAAGCAGCAGTCTGTATTCAGCCCTGGAAGTAAACATTCTATAGGGTTCATTTGTCCCTTTTGTTACAAGGTCGTCCACCATCACACCCATATATCCCTGGGAGCGGTCAAGGATAAAAGGCTCTCTTTTTTGAATCATACAGGCAGCATTAATTCCTGCCCACAAACCCTGGGCAGCAGCTTCCTCATACCCTGAGGTACCATTGATCTGTCCTGCAAGAAAAAGACCCTTAAGCTTTTTGGTTTCAAGGGTAATGGACAGTTGCAGAGGGTTGATGTAATCATATTCAATGGCATAGGCTGGTCTCATAATCCGGGCTGATTCAAGACCTTGTACAGATCTGACAACTTGATACTGGATTTCAAGGGGCAGGCTGTTTCCAAGACCTGAAGCATATATCTCCTTTGAATCCAACCCTTCATATTCAAGAATAACATGGTGACTTTCTCTCTGGGGAAATTTTACAATTTTATCTTCAAAAGATGGGCAGTATCTTGCAGACATTCCCTTGATCTGTCCACCGTAAAGTGCTGAATGCTTTAAGTTCTCTCTGATGATTTCATGGGTTTTTGGATTTGTGTGCCCCATAAAACTTGGCAGCATGGTATTTGAAACAGATTTTATTGAAAAAGAGAAAGGTGTGGGGTTACTGTCTGAGGTATGGATATTGAATTGTGCAAAG
>JBDLIV010000489.1:0-1862 GCA_039714675.1 Thermodesulfobacteriota bacterium | reverse complement strand
TGCTCTTAATAATTTAACTTGTAATTCATGGCTCATATCCCCTATTTCATCAAGGAAAATTGTTCCCTGATCTGCAAGTTCAAATCTTCCGATCCTGGAACGATGGGCACCTGTAAAAGCTCCTTTTTCATGTCCAAACAATTCACTTTCAAGAAGCTCCCCTGGAATAGCACCACAATTAATCACCACCATGGGGCCCTTGTGCCTTGAACTGTTTTTATGTATGGCTTTTGCTATTAATTCTTTGCCAGTACCGCTTTCTCCGGATATCAGTACGGAAGAATCTGATTTTGCTACCTTTCTTGTCTTATCAAGGACCTTTGTCAATCCTTTGCTGGTTCCTGCTATCCCCATGCGATTAAAAACATCTTTTGAGGATTTGGATTCACAGGATATCCTGGATTGATTTTGTGCATCATATGATGGAGTAAGAGTCATTGCAAATCTACCGGCAAGCCCTGATCGGCTAATTTTAAAAATGCGTGTACAACTTCAGGATCAAATTGTGACCCAGAATTTTCTTCTATAATACCAAGGACTTTACTAGTTTCCATCTTTTTTCTATATGACCTGTCCGAGACCATGGCATCAAATGCATCAGCAACACATAAAATTCGTGCAAGCCATGGAATTTTATCCCCTTTTAAACCATCAGGATAACCGTTACCATCAAAGCGTTCATGGTGATGCCTTATAATGTCCATTTCCTGATCCCACAACCCCATTTTGCTTATGATATCAGCACCAATTACCGGATGCTCTTTAATTTCTTCAAACTCTTCATCAGTCAATTTACCGGGTTTTAATAGAATATCATCCCTGATGCCAATTTTCCCAATATCATGAAGACTTCCGGCAAAACTGATAATATCAAGTTCTTCCGGGGTACACTCAATCTCTTTTGCAATCATATGTGCATATTTTGCAACTCGTGTGGAGTGTTTTCTGGTGTAGAGATCCCTTACCTCAAGTGCTGTTACAAATGCATAGAGAGTTGCAAAAAGATTTTCATAGATATTTTCATATAAAGCAATATTTTCAATGGCAGAAGCTGCTTTTTGTGTGATAAAATTCATATAGTAGATATCTTTTTCATTAAAAAGCAACTCCTGTCTGAATGAAAATGCAGTGGCAATTCCAACTATATTGCCCCTGATTTTCAAGGGCACAATCATTAATGAATGGACAACATCATCAAGACGGTTGTTTTTCTTAGATCCTGAAACCAGACAGGGATTATAATCTGTATTGAAAAATTCAAGGATAAATTCATTGGTGTTCTTTGAAAGATCTTTTCCAAACAGTGAACTAACGGTCTCATCTTCAATGCCGCAATCTGAGCTTGCCACAAGCACCAGTGATTTATCTTCATGGGAATATGTATGAACAAAAACTTTATCTGCTTTTAACTCCTCCACACCAAGGTCAACAACTTTATTATAAATATCATAACTTGAATCTGTTGAGGCAAAATCCTCCATCACCCGATTTAAAGTATTTACTTCGTCAATTCTTTCAAGCAGTTCAGTATTTAATTCCTTTAACCGCTTCTGACGTTCCACCTCTTCTTTTAAAATTAAATTTTCAACAAAGAGCTGACGTTCCCGCAAAATTCTTTTAAGTGTCAACTCCATCTGCTCGAGATTAACAGGTTTGATCAGATAGTCAACAACACCATTTTTCAATGTTTGTATGGAATTTTCCAGGGAAGGATATCCTGTCATGATAACCACAGGCAGAGTATTATCTTTCTCCCTTATTTCCGCAGCCAGCTTCAAACCATCCATCTTTGGCATGTTGATATCAGTAAATACACATCCGATTGTGACTGAGTTTAAAACCTCAAGGGCTTCTATCCCATT
>JBDLIV010000488.1:0-1871 GCA_039714675.1 Thermodesulfobacteriota bacterium | reverse complement strand
TTTTTTTGACCTGGCATCTTAATTCTTGCTGAAAATATAGTTCCTGTTCTCTGACCAAACAATAATAATAAAGACAAGGAGGGGAATTATGAGGATTGAACCCAAAAAAATCATGTGTGCCATTGATTTTTCAGATTCTACCGATCTGGTTATGAGCTATGGAAAAGCTCTTGCCACGGAATTTAATTCAAAACTTTGTTTATGTCATATCGTCCCCGGTTCATTCATGGTTGCAGGTCATATGTCACCATATGCAGATTATGCCAGAATTGAAGCAGAACAGAGTAAACATGCCGAGGACAGACTTACAGAATTAGTAGAAGAATTTGATTCCGACTGTGAAATTATGGTTAACAGCGGTTATCCGGCAGAGGAGATTGCACAGCTCGCCATTGATAATGATGTGGAAATGGTCATTGCTGCAACCTATGGCGGTTCAGGGGTAAAAAGATTTTTAATTGGATCTGTAACAGACAGGCTGGTGAAAATTCTCTCCTGCCCTCTGTTGGTTCTGCAGCCTTCTGATAATCTAACAGATTTATCTGATAAGGGAATAAAACTTGAAAAAATACTTGTGGGATGTGATTTTTCTAAAGATTCTCAACTGGCTTTTGACTATGCTCTGGGTCTTGCCCAGGAATTTCAAACCCAGCTTCATCTGGCCCATGTTGTAAGGCCAATAGATAAGACCGATCTGAATATATCAGATTCTGCCAAATCCTGGGATAGAGGTTATCCCACCTGGAACATGACAGACTACATGGAACTGCAAAAAGATGTTAAGATCTGGGATCATCAGAAAAAAAAGTCCTTGTTTGCAAAACTTGAGGGTCAGCTTGTAAATATGCTGCCCGATGAATGCAAAAACTGGTGTACACCAGTCACTGTTCTTCTTGAAGGCTCTCCTTATCAGGAGTTGATTTCCTATGCCCAGCAAAAAGAGATTGATATGATCGTTCTTGGTATTCACGGGCATAATCTTTGGGAAAAATTTATGGTGGGGTCCACCACAGATCGCATTATCAGCAGAGCGCCGTGTCCTGTACTTGCAGTTCGCACACTTGCTGCACCACATGATAAAAAAGATGCAGTGCTTCAGGAAGTTAAAAAAGATTCCATTATAACAGCAAGGGATATAATGGAAACAAATGTAATAAAAGTTTCTCCTGATACTGACATTATCAGTGCTGCACAAATCTTGCTGGAAAATCATATCAATGGTGTGCCAGTGGTTGATGCTGAGGATAAGCTTCAAGGCATTTTATGTCAAAGCGATTTGATTTTTCAGCAGAAAAAAGTCTCAATACCATCGGTTTTCAGTTTTCTTGATGGTATTATACCCTTGTCATCTTCAAAACAGTTGGATAAGGAACTCCAGAAAATTGCAGCAATAAATGTTGGCCAGGCCATGGTGAAAGAACCAGTTACAGCCCATCCTGATATGCCGATTTCTGAAATCGCAAACCTGATGGTTGAAAAGCATTTTCATACCATTCCTGTGGTTGAGGGGGATAAGCTTGTGGGTATTATTGGGAAGGAAGATATATTAAAGGTGTTGATTCATGCCTGAATAAAATAGAGTACTTCTTTTTTTTGTATACATTTAATATTTACAAAATATTTACATTTATATTGACATTGTTTTTCCAAAGAGTTAATGTGTAAAATATTAAAAACAGTGTTTAAAATGGTACAAAAATTGTGAATCGCTCCATCATTCATCTGAATATTGCTGATTTTGCAGCTGCAGTGGAAATCAATCTGCAGCCGTCTTTTAGAGGATATCCCCTGATAATTGCCCCCACAGGAGCACCCAGGGCAGTGGTATATGATATGAGTGAAGAAGCCTATAAACAGGGTGTTAGGAAAGG
>JBDLIV010000487.1:0-1873 GCA_039714675.1 Thermodesulfobacteriota bacterium | reverse complement strand
TCTTTTACACCATTTTTAATCAAAGTAAGCAGAAGATTTATATCCATATCTCTTTTTTTTAACTGGTTTACTGCACTGTAATAGTCAGTTAAATCTGTTAAAAAACCATAAAACTCTTCTTCAAGAAGCGGCTCTTTATTTCCATTTATAAAAATATTTTTTTGACCTGTTATTCTTTTTACAAGATATTGGGAATACTCTTCTTCATTTTTAAGATATGTACCACTTTTTCTTGAACCAACCCTGAAAAGAGGAGGTTGAGCTATATATAGATATCCCTTTGAAATCAGATCATGCATCTGCCTGAAAAAAAATGTCAGCAGCAAAGTTCTGATATGAGATCCGTCAACATCAGCATCTGTCATAATCACAACTTTATGATATCTGACTTTTTCAATATCATACTCTTCACTGCCCACACCGGTTCCAAGAACAGTTATAATATTTTTTATTTCATCACTTCTTAAAATTTTATCAAATCTTGCTTTTTCAACATTTAAAATTTTTCCCTTTAAAGGAAGTATAGCCTGGAAGCGTCTGTCACGTCCCTGTTTAGCGCTGCCACCCGCAGAATCTCCCTCCACAAGAAAAAGTTCTCTCTCAGCAGGGTCTGCATACTGGCATTCTGCTAGTTTTCCCGGCAGGGTTGAATCCAGTAAAGTTCCTTTTTTTCTTGCAAGCTCTCTTGCCCTTTTAGCAGCATCCCGCGCCCTTGCAGCATCAACAGCCTTGGATATTATTTTTTTTGCAATATTGGGATTTTCTTCAAGATAATGGCCGAGTTTTTCATTTAAAAGAGATTCAACAATACCTTTAACTTCATTATTTCCAAGTTTTGTTTTGGTTTGGCCCTCAAACTGCGGTTCCATAAGTTTCACAGAAATAATAACAGAAAGACCTTCTCTCATATCATCTCCGCCAAGCTTAATATTCTGCATGTTTTTAGGCAGATTTTTTGATCCTGAACTTACATATGAATTTACAGTACGGGTTAAAGCACCTTTAAAACCAGATACATGGAATCCACCTTCAATGGTCCTTATATTATTGGCATAGGAATATAATTTTTCTTTAAATGTATCATTATATTGAATAGCCACCTCAATCTGTACATCTTTTTTTTCACCTTCAATATGAATAGGATCGTGTATAGGTGTACAGGATCGATTTAAATATTCAACAAAGGATACAATTCCTCCTTCATAATAAAAGTCTTCTTTTTGAGCAGAGCGTTCATCTTCTATAATAATTCTTACACCCTTATTTAAAAAGGCAAGTTCACGCATTCTTCTTGAAAGGGTTTCAAAAATAAATTCATTTTCATTCATAATTTCAAAATCAGGACTGAATGTTATTTTTGTTCCTTTTTTATCTGTATCACCATTAATAATTAGATCTGTCTTTTTATTTCCTTTGGAATAGGATTGATGATAAATTTTTCCATTTTTATAAACTTCCATTTCAAGAAGCTCAGAGAGAGCATTTACAACGGAAATTCCCACACCGTGTAAACCTCCTGATACTTTATAGGAATCTTTATCAAATTTACCACCGGCATGAAGTTTAGTCATAACTACTTCACATGCAGGTATATGCTCTGTTTCATGCATTTCAACAGGAATACCACGACCATTATCTTCAACACTTACACGCATATCAGTATGAATAATTACATTAATAGTGTCACAATGTCCTGCCATTGCCTCATCAATACTATTATCCACGACTTCATAAACAAGATGATGAAGACCTTCAAGATCAACATTTCCTATATACATTGAAGGTCTTTTTCTTACAGCTTCAAGACCTTCAAGTATTTTTATACTATCTGCTGTATACTCTTTATTTGTTGTATTTTTATTCACTTGTGACC
>JBDLIV010000486.1:0-1874 GCA_039714675.1 Thermodesulfobacteriota bacterium | reverse complement strand
GTCAGGGATAATGGTTTTTTTAAGTTTTTCAACCTGCTCAAGAATATTTTGTGCTACTTTAACAGCATTGGTTCCCTTTTTTTTAGAAAATGCCAGGGTTACACAGGGAAAGGAGCCGGAAAAATTCAGAGAGGATTTGTCAGACTGAATATTGTGACTCTTTTTATAAAAATTTGAAAAGCTTATCCTGGTATAGGAATCAGCTTCACTTGGGCCGTCAATGATATTTGTCACATCTTCAAGATAAACAGGTTTTGCGTCCCCTTTTGAATTATGGCCTGATACCACAAGTTTTTTAACCTGATCCACAGAGTTTAAAAAAGAGGAGCTGGTTATGGTGATTTGTGAATTAAGTTTATTTAAAAAGCCTGCCTGGACAGATACATCAGCTCCTTGAAGAGCTTTTTGAATGTCTTGTATTGAAACACCAAATCCCTGCATTCTTAAAGGATCCAGCTCCACCCTTATCTCTCTTTTTCTTCCGCCGTAGATTGATGATTTTGAAATATTTTCAAGCTTTGACAGTCTTGCGGTTATCTCTTCTCCAACCCTTTCTAATTCATGATCAGAGTATTTGTCAGAATAGAGAGTCAGGTTTAAAATGGGAACATCATCTATTTCAATTGGTTTGATAAGCCAGTCAGTCACAATGGGCGGAACCCTGTCAAGATTCATGGCGATTTTATTGTGAAGTTTTAAAATAGAGTCTTCCCTCTCTTCTCCCACAAAAAAACGTACAGTGACAAGAGCTTTCTCCTTTGTTGACATGGAGTATACATATTCAACTCCGTCTATTTCCCAGAGCATTTTTTCAAGCGGGGTTGCCACAAGTTTTTCAATCTCTTCAGGACTTGCTCCCGGTGCCTGGACAAAAATATCTGCCATGGGAACAACAATCTGGGGTTCCTCCTCCTTAGATGTGATATAGATGCTGAAAGCTCCTAATACCAATGAGATAACAATCAGCATAATAGAGAGTTGTGAAGTTAGAAACAGCTTTACAATATTTGAAAGAAAAGAGGGTTTTTTTTCAGCCATTTTTTAATACCCTATGGTTTCATTAATGGAGAGACCAGAAAGAACTTCAATTTTTTCACCAAATATCCTACCGGTTTTAATATAGACCCTTTGCCAGGTGTCATCTTTTTGTACGTTGACCAGTTCAAGCTGACCTACAAGGCTTACAGCATCTTTTGGAATGAGAAGTGTTTTATCTGTTCCAACCGGAATAAGAAGTCTTCCAAACATTCCAGGATAAACTCCTGGAGTTTTTGGCAGGGCAGCTTTTACCAAAAAGGTTCGGGTGTCAGGATCTGCATAGGGAACTATTTCTTCTATGACAGATACAACAGATTTACCTATGGCCTTTATTTTTACCTCATATTCACTGCCCATTATTATTTTTTCAATCAAACCTTCCCGTACATTGGCTTCAAGCCTTAATGCACCACTGGTCTGGACAATCAAAAGAGGCTTTCCAGGAACAGCAAGATCGCCCGGATCAATTAATCTTTGGGATATGATACCGGCTGCAGGAGATTTGATGTTTGAATATCCAAACCCGATATTGGCTTCTTTGACTATCTCCTGGGACTGCCTTATGGATGCTTTTGCGGCATGTTCTGCTTCCTGGGCTTTTTCAAGTCTTGCTTTTGCCTGAAGAAATCCAGCTTTATCAATTTCAAGCTTTTGCGAAGGAACAATATCTTTTTTAAACAGTGTTTTAGATCTATTGTATGCAGCTGCCGCCTGGTCAAGTCCTGCTTTAGCTTCATTAATGGATTTATAGGTCTGTTTTAAATTATTTTCTGCAACACTTAACCTCTCTTTTGCCTGTTGAAGCTGAGTTGTCAGACGTCTTGAATCAAGTTCTA
>JBDLIV010000485.1:0-1878 GCA_039714675.1 Thermodesulfobacteriota bacterium | reverse complement strand
GATTTAATGGCATCATAAAGATCAGATTCATTAATAATTCCTCCCCTTGCACAATTTATTACCATGACACCATCCTTCATTTTGGCAAAGGCTTTTGCATCAAGAAGATTGGTAGTTGCATCTATTTTGGGAACATGGAGGGTAATATAATCAGAACGTTCAAACAATTGATCAAGGGAGACATATTCAAATCCTGCTTTTTCAATATGTTCAGATGATATATAGGGATCATACACAATCACTTTCATCCTCAAACCCTTGGCAAGGTTTGCTGCAATGGAGCCGATATTTCCAAAGCCCACAACTCCATAGGTTTTATGAAAGAGTTCACGGCCCTGGAGAAGTTTTTTCTCCCATTTGCCCTCTTTTAAAGATTGTGTTGCCCTTGGAATATTCCTTGTCAATGCCATCATCATTGATATGGCATGTTCAGCAGTTGTCACGGTATTACCGCCAGGAGTATTCATTACAGCCACACCTTTTTTTGTGGCATGGTCAATATCAACATTATCAAGACCGATTCCTGCCCTTGCAATCACCTTTAAATTTGTTGCAGCATCAAGAATTTCTTTAGTAACTTTTGTTGCACTTCTGATTGCCAGAGCATCATAATCACCTATGATTGACTTTAACTCTTCAGGAGAGAGTCCTGTCTTAACATCAAGTTCAATTCCTTCCTGGTTTTCAAAAATCTCAAGACCTGGTTCACCCATTACATCACTGACAAGGACTTTCATTATCTGTTCTCCTTTGCAAATGTATCCATAAACTCAATTAAAGCATTTATACCTTCCATGGTTGCTGCATTATAAATTGATGCCCTGCATCCGCCGACCGATCTGTGCCCTTTTAATCCGCCAAGTCCTTTTTCCATGGCCTTTGCTACAAATGATTTTTCTAAGTCTTCTGAAGGAAGCCTGAAAGTTACATTCATCAAGGACTGTGAATCTTCCCGGGCAGTGGCGTTATAAAAGGAGGTTGAATCCATGAAATCATATAAAAGGCCAGCTTTTTCTTTATTAAATTCTTCAACTTTTTCAAGCCCGCCCATCTCCTCTTCTATCCATTTTAATACAAGATCAATTGTATAAATTCCAAAGCACGGAGGGGTATTATACATGGAGTTTTTGGAGGAGTATGTTGAATATCTCAACATTGTTGGAATCGTTTCATTTGCCATGTCAAGCATGTCCTGTCTTATAATAACCATGCATGTACCTGAAGGGCCAAGGTTTTTCTGGGCTCCTGCATAGATCATTCCGAATTTTTCCATATCAAGGGGTCTTGAAAAGATATCAGAGGACATATCACATATAATTGGAACACCTTTTGTATCGGGGAATTCATGGAACTGGGTTCCTTTTATGGTGTTATTTGATGTTAAATGCACATATTTTGCATTATTGGAAAATTGAATATTATTTGGAATATAGGAAAAATTTTTGTCTTCGGAAGAGGCAACGACATTATAATTTTTGTTCTGAATGCCAGCTTCATTTATGGCTTTTGTTGACCAGGTACCGGTATTGACAAAATCTGCACTGTCATCTTCTGAAAGAAAATTCATGGGAATCATTGCAAACTGCATGGAAGCCCCGCCTTGTATAAAAAGCACATGAAACCGGTCATCAAGATTTAAAAGTCTTTTTGCCCGTGCAACTGCGTCATTGATAACATTATCAAAAAAAGAGGATCTGTGACTGATTTCTGTAATGGACATGCCAGAGTTGTCAAAATTCAAAAAAGAAGTCTGTATTTCCTGTAAAACTTGTAAAGGTAATGCAGCAGGGCCTGCATTGAAGTTATAAATTCGTTGTTGTGTCACTTTTCCATCTCCTTTCCATGTTTAGAACTATTATGTGCCTGACTGAAAATTTT
>JBDLIV010000484.1:0-1878 GCA_039714675.1 Thermodesulfobacteriota bacterium | reverse complement strand
AGCCTCACCAGGGCCTATTGGATCTGAAGAATCCACAATAATAACATCATATCTGTTTTTGTGTGCCTGCACAAAGGCATTGCCATCAGCTATATGAACCTGGACTCTGGGATCATCAAAGCCACATGCAAGATCAGGCAAAAATTCTTTGCACACATGGATAACATCTTCATCAACCTCACAAAAATCAATGGTTTTTATGCAGTCATGACGCTTAGCTTCCCTTAATATACCACCATCTCCGCCACCTATTACCAGAATATTTTCGGGATTTGGATGTGCAAACAGGGGAACATGGGCAAGCATCTCATGATATGCAAATTCATCTGATTGAGTCAATTGGATAATCCCGTCCAGAACAAGCATTTTCCCATGATTTTTCGTCTGGAACATATCAATCTGCTGGAATTTACTTTTTTTGCTGTAAAGAACTTTTTCTATTTCAAGGGATAGTGCAACTCCCGGCCACATGGGACAGATTTCAGAAAACCAGCCATCTAATATTTTACTGTAACTTTTCATTGCAAATCATTGTCTTAAAGCTATCTGCATTTTATAATTTTTGCCTTTAAAAAATGAAGTGGCAAATTCTGCAATTTCACGGGGTTCATAGAATTTACAGCTGAATACATCCAGGTAAACCGTATTGGATGCATTGGCGAAATGACCTGAAATCAAGGAAGTTTCAATAAGCTGAGTCATACTGAATCCTTCTACTTTTTTATCTTTGCCAAAATGAACTATCTGACACTCTCCAAAGCGTTTCATATCAATAAGATCGCATAACTGATAAACAAATTGCTCAATACTTTTTGCACTCCGTATAATATCAGGATCGCTTCTGTATATATCTACAGATGTTAAAACACCCCATGGGCTCTTACTTTTATACTCTTCTTTCCAGGAAATCGGAGCAATGTTTGAATTTTCAAGAACCTTACCAATATTTTGATCAGCTGGTTTGGAAATAATACCTCTGTTTTGATCAGAAGATATAACAACATTTTTTGATCCAAAAGAGTCTCTCATGGAATTTATGGCAACTTCAAGATCAATACTGTCTCCACAGGTAAATATATCCACTGCAGCATAATCATGCTCGGGCCATGCATGGACGGTAAAATGTGATTCCGCTATAACAACCACACCACTTACTCCCTGGGGTTTAAACCCGTGGAAAGAAGAACTGACTATGGTTGCACCACTATTCGAAGCTGCCTTAAGCAAAGCTTTTTCAACCAGGTCTTTGTCTAAAAGAACGTTTGCAGCGCATTCATAATATTCAATGGTCAGCTGCCGCCCAAGGGCAAAACCAGCTTTATTTTTAAAATTATCAGTAATCTTAGTACTATTATCATGCATTAATGCTTTCTCCCATCATTAATGAAAATATCTCTTTCCATTTTAAAAACTATCAAAACAACTTAAAAAGTATTGTTCTTAATGATAACACCTTAAATTGAATGATCAAGGGGAGAAGTAATTCTAAATAGTGCCCTGCCGGAAACCACCAGTTTCCCCAATTACCGCGTTGAGCTTAAATTTTAATCCTCAAAATATTTCCATGATTGAATTAAACCTTTGAAATTCTGTATCAGCAGGCATATTTTGTTTTTTTAAAATATCTATCATACCAGG
The DNA here is from genome assembly GCA_039714675.1 of Thermodesulfobacteriota bacterium. Classification (GTDB taxonomy): domain Bacteria; phylum Desulfobacterota; class Desulfobacteria; order Desulfobacterales; family Desulfobacteraceae; genus Desulfobacula. The sequence goes on along the minus strand of JBDLIV010000484.1, from coordinate 240 downwards.
AGTGTTAAATCTTAAAAACGGATTTACCTTTAATTCATCACCTAACAAAGAAACTACCAATTGCGGGTTATATTTTTTAGCATATTCATGAATGTATAAGTTGTCTTTTTCAATACTTTTAGCAATTTGAATGGATTCTTTTACATAATCATGACCACTGTAGATTCTGGTCTCTTCTGAAAAGGAAATCAGCAGTTTTAAAGATTGGAAAAAAGCTTTAAAATCTCCTGAAAAACAATT
>JBDLIV010000483.1:0-1882 GCA_039714675.1 Thermodesulfobacteriota bacterium | reverse complement strand
GCTTCCATTGTTCAAAAAGTGGTAAGAATGGAAAATCTTGATGTATTTTTTGCCATTGTTTTAATGGATAATAAAATCACTATCATTGCAAGAAATTCCATACCAGAAGTTGATGCAGGAAAAATACTTTCCCGATTTGACGGCGGGGGACACTCTTATGCTGCTTCTGCAAAAGTTGACAACAAAACTCTTGCACAGGTTGAAATGATGCTCATTCAACAACTTCAAAAAGAAGTTAAAAGTATTCAGGTTGCAAAAAATCTAATGACTACACCTGCCATAACCATTGAGCCTGATACAACATGTAAAAAAGCAGGTCAGCTTCTGACCCGGTATAATATCAATACTCTATTAGTGGTTGATAAAAAAGAGAATTTATATGAAGGATATATTACAAGGCAGATAATAGAAAAAACATTATATCATAACCTCTCCCACCTCGCTGTGACTGAGTATATGGATTCTGAGGTCAGATATATCGCTTCTGATGCAGATGTCTCTCAAATTGAAAATATTATTATTGAAGGAAAACACAGAATTTTACCTGTTATTGATAATGGATGTATAAAGGGCGTTATCACCCGTACTGATCTTTTAAACTATCTTGTTGAACATAACAAAGCAGTTCAAAACAAGGGGACTGAACTTGCCATTAAAAAGAACACCAGAAAAAGAGATGTTTCAAATATTCTTTTTCAGCGACTTGATAACCGGGTAAGGCAACTTCTTCAGGATATCGGCAAAACAGGCAGCGAGCTTGAGTTTAACATGTTTGTTGTGGGAGGATTTGTCAGAGATTTTTTACTGAGCAGACAAATTGATGATATAGATATTGTTGTTGAAGGAGACGGAATTAAATTTGCAAAACTTTATGCAAAGAAACAAGGCTGCAGAATCAATACCTATAAAAAATTTGGCACTGCAGTCATAATTTTTCCTGATAATTTTAAAATAGATGTAGCTTCTGCCAGGCTGGAATATTATAAAACACCGGCAGCTTTGCCCATTGTTGAAAAAAGTTCCATAAAACTTGACCTTGCAAGAAGGGACTTTACTATCAATACCCTGGCAATCAGTCTTAACCCTGAAAGCTTTGGAACAATGGTTGACTATTTTGGTGCCAACAGGGATTTAAAAGATAAGACCATCAGAATCATACACAATTTAAGCTTTGTTGAAGACCCCACACGTATATTTCGAGCCATCAAATTTTCAAACCGGTTCGGGTTCAAGATTGGAAAAGTTACATCTCATTTAATCAAAAATGCCATTAAGATAGATTGCTTTAAAAACTTAAGTGGACTTCGTGTTTTATCTGAACTAAAACAAATTTTTGAAGAGGAGAATCCAATCCCCGCCATTAAAATGATGGAAGAATACGGCCTTGAAAAAGTTATTCATAAAAGTCTTAATTTTATTCCAAACAGTTATCAATTGCTTGAATCTGTAAATAAAATATTATCCTGGCATGACCTTTTATATGTCAAAGAGCCATACCCAAGATGGGCAGTCTATTTTATGGCACTTTTAAACAGGTGCTCATACAATGTCTGTGAACAAATCTGTACCCGACTTAACATACCTTTAAGGGAGCGTAGTATTCTCCTGGAAAAAAGATTAAAAGCAGAAAAGCAACTCACTGTTATTGAAAATTCATCAAAATATTCCATTCAAGACCTTTACTGGGCTCTTAGTACTTTTAAAACAGAATTTATTTTATATATGATGGCCCTTGCAAAAGATGAGGAGATCAAGAAGTCCATATCTCAGTTTTATACTCATCAAAGAGATATCAAACCTTATATTCAGGGAAGAGATTTATTGAAAATAGGGTTAAAACCAGGTAAGATTATTGGAAAAATGCTGGATAAGGTATTAAATG
>JBDLIV010000482.1:0-1890 GCA_039714675.1 Thermodesulfobacteriota bacterium | reverse complement strand
CTGACATCCGGGGCATTATAATCGCCAATAACTGTTGAATTTAAATTACCGTAAATATCAATCTGGGCTGCACCGAGAATTCCAACAACATGTTTTCCTGTAAACCTGTTCTGCATAAAGGCAAATGAATCAAGAAGTCCTCCATTGGACGCAGCCTGATACATTATTCTTGAATCCCCCACAGCAAGAGGTAAATCTTCAAGTTTTGAATCAATGGCTCCGGTTTCAAAAAAGATAATACTTTTTGGAGCATTGATATTTTTTGCAGCCATGGCAGCAAGCATTGAGATTCCCGTGCCGCAGAAGACAATATCACTGTTCTGGATCTGTCTTGCTGCTGCAATGGCCATCATTTCCTTTAATGTATAATCCATGGTAATTCCCTAATTTTCAGTTTTGACTCTAAATATTTACCATTAATAATTGATGCTTACCGTTCCAAATTTTTTGCATACCCGTAATTCTTATCTGCTGCAATTATTTCAAGACGATCTTTGCCAATAAAATCAAGGAAATCGCTGTGAGTTGAATTATTTAAAATACTCTCTTTAATATATTTTTGATACTGTATGTCATCCTTGGCTCTTTTTGCATAATCCTTTAAAAAAATAGGATCATAATCATAATATCCATAGCATGCACAGGGATACGCACCATGGGGTATATGAATAACAGCACTGGCATGGAGAAAAGGAATCTGATTTCTTTCAGGAGTGTTTCTTAAAGAGTCATCTTTAATCAGCTCTTCACATGTTATTATCAGATTTTTTGCCGCCTTTGCTTGTTCCACATCTACAAAGGGCAGACCATCTATTCTGCAGTTTCCCTTAAAGTCAGCCTTTTGGACATGAATAATTGTAACATCAGGATTGATCGCCGGAACCAGAACCACTTTTTTTGTATTACACCAATTGCCAAAAGGATTGTCCATCTCAATAAGTTTTTGATCAGGCAATCTTGGATTTTCCTGTCTGAATTGAGATGAAAACCCCCATCTGTTAATAATATCAGTGCCAAGGGAAGAGCGTGTAGGCAGAAAGGCAATTCCCATTGAACCTGCAAGAAAACGAAGGCTCATCTGATAATTGGAATAATCCTCTATTTTAATTTTTTTTTCCTGAGCTGCCTTTTTAAACCTGATACATGTGGAGGCAAATTTTCCACTGCCTCCATAGGCAATTTCAAGACATGATATACATCCTGATCCCACAAGTTCATCAACTCCCTGCCCATTGGAGTGGGCATAAAGATGAATGTCTTTAATACCCTGCCTGATTATTTCATAGACAGCTGCCATGGGATTTCTGTTTATGGTAAATCCACCGATCGACAGATGGCATCCATGCTTTATATATTGCCTGACTGCTTCTTTCAGGCCCATAATTTTATTGTCTTCCTCCACTCACATGCCTTGTATTGAAAAAATTAATGGCATTACAGGTAGACATAAAAAAAGAATTTTTTTATAAACCAAGGATACTAAGACCCTCTTCAAGCTCAAAGTATGGCTTGACTTCATATTGATATCCCGGCACTCCAAAATATATGGCAAGGCTTTCAGCAATGGCCTTCAGACCTTCTGCAAGTTTGTCATTTTCCAGCTCATAATAGGTAATGGAGTGCATGCCGCCTGATACGCTGGGTGAAACATAGGGTCCCTTTTTAGTTAAGAAAGTTGGCAGGATAGGCGCTTTAAGATATCGTTTTGCAATCTCTTTTGTACTTTCAGGTGGATAGGTGACATCGGAAATTATAACCATGGTTTTCTCCTTTCATTCAAATACGCGTTTTAGGGTCAGACCTGTTTTAAATTTTATCAAAGTATGACCGCATAAGTCTTTAAGTGTCAAATCAATTTATTTATTATTAACAAAAAAATCATCAATAATT